>NZ_JBARMD010000286.1:0-13271 GCF_049802275.1 Occallatibacter sp.
AACGAAGGCGGCGCGAGTCGGCAGGCGCGGCAGAACTGCGAAGATGCAACGGCCGGCATGGGCGGCTGGTCGAGTGAATCGCCACAACATTGGCACACGGGGCCGTAGTGGACGGAAATTTCAGTCCAGCAAGCATCGCAAATTGGAACAGAGGAGAGTTGCGGCAGCGGGGAGCCGCAGACGGTACAGGAAGCGGGGAGAAGGGTGGAACCAATTGCGTCCAGAGGACTTCGGAGGACCCGCGCCACGGCGCGCCAGCGGGATGTCTCCGAGAGTGGACCGTCGATCGTCAGCGAACCGTAGTTCCTGCGGAAGACGCACCTCACATGGCCGGCGCGGCTTTCATTCAAAACTGGCCGCAGCAGCGTTACCTATATCTATAGCGACTATGCGCATCTTTAGCAAGCCGGGTGCCAGATTTGACACCGGTTTTGCTCGGGATTTCACAAAGCTTTATCAAATTAGGACGGGGTTGAAAACGCCTCCCCGATGAAGTATTTGAGCGAACTTGACGGTTGTGCCCGGCGACGAGTGTTTTCAAACTCGCCGCCGGGCACTCATATAGTTGCGTGATCGCCACACGCGGTCTAAATCTACTTGCGATCGCGAACGCTCTCACGATCCACATTGTCGTCCATGTCGTTGTCGCGCTCGACGGGGCGGTCGGGGTTGCTGACTGCGTCGCGAACACTGCCCACAGCCTTTTCGATCTTGCCTTTTACCTGCTGGGCAGCGCCGTCGGCTTGAGTTTTGGTATCACCGGTCCACTCGCCGACCTGGCGTTTGGCGCGGCCTGTTGCGTCGTCGATCGTGCCTTTTATGTCGTCGCTATTCATATATCCACCTCCGTGGGGTCTGAGTTGCGTTCCTCAGGTTATAAAAAACGCGCACACAGGTGCGCGTTTCTTGATTCGTTGAATTGCGTGGGGCGCGGGATCTGCTCTATAGTGCGGCTCTTCGTCCACTGATCAATTGAATGACCAGAACGACCAATGCGAGCACCAGCAGAATGTGGATGAATCCGCCCATTGTGTAGCTGCTGACCAGACCCAGGAGCCACAGGACGAGGAGGACCACAAAAATTGTCCAGAGCATTCTAACCTCCCAAAAACTCTACAAATCCTGACATCACAAACTTGGACGCCATCCGGAACGCGGTTGGTTGTTCGTGAAGCGCAGAATCGGGAATTAAATGCATCGAGCAACGGTCAACATAGGTTGGAGCATCCGCTGGAACGCGCGCGCTTCGCGCCGCAAGTGGATGACCATACAGCGCTCAGAGCTGCGAACGCATCAGAGTTGGAGGGCACAAAGGGATCTCTCGCTCCCTTCGCGTCTGCGAGCCTATTTTGTACCGGATGCGAGCCTAGTTGCTAAACACTACTCTGCGGCTCAGGCATTTGCCGCAATAAATAAGAAGGAGAGACAATGCTGCTGATTATTCTGTTGATCATTCTGATTTTCGGGTTTGGTTATGGCGGTTATCGCATGGGTCCCGGCCTGGGCTATTACGGTGGAGGCGGCCTGAGCCTGATCCTCGTGATCGTGCTGATCCTGTTGTTGCTGCGCGTCATCTGATCGCGGAGGAAGCTTTCCCTTGCGAGTGAATTCGCGCCAACAAGAACATCCGGCACATTCGATTGGCACCCCCTTGATGCGATACACTTCAACCTTCAAGGGGGTCGTATCTTTTGCGCTTTCGCGGTCTGGTTCGTTGTGTGTTTGTTGCATTGATTGCAAGCGGCAGCACAATTTCCCAGGAGCCCTCAAATCCTCCGCAAGCGACCCCAAAACCCAGCTCCAAACCCGGAATAAGCAGCGGTATTGCGTCCGGGGTGCAATCTGCGCCGCAATATGATGCGCAAAAGAGGCCCATCACCGCAGGTGGATTCGTCGATCATGGGACAGTAGTCTTCGAAGACGTTACCAAGGCCGCGGGCCTCTCGGGCTGGATCCACAAGATGGGCGTGCCGCAAAAGCAGTTCATCGTGGAAACCAATGGATCGGGCGTGTGCCTGATCGACTACAACAACGATGGCTGGCTCGATATCTACCTCGTGAACGGATCGACATTCGACGCACTCGACGGGAAAGAGCCGACGCCGCACGCTGCGCTGTTCCGCAACAATCACGATGGAACTTTTACCGATGTCTCGAAGGAAGCCGGGGTCCAGAATGACCGGTGGGGATACGGCTGCTCGGTTGCGGATTACGACAATGACGGCTGGCCCGACCTCTACGTCGGCAACTACGGGCCGAATCGGCTTTACCACAACAATCATGACGGCACCTTCACCGATAAAGCGGTGGAGGCCGGTGTGGCGCTGGGCAACTGGTCGCCGGGATCGACGTGGGGCGATTACGATGGCGATGGGAAGCTCGACCTCTATGTCACAGGGTATGTGCATTTTGATCGCAACAACCTGCCCATCGCCGGGACCAAGGCCATGAATTACGCGTCATGCCTGTATCGCGGTGTCAACGTCAACTGCGGACCGCGCGGACTGCCCGGCGAACCCGATCATCTTTTTCACAACGAAGGAAACGGTAAGTTTACCGATGTGACGGTGAAAGCAGGCGTCGAGGACAAGGACAAATACTTCGGCTTCTCCACGATCTTTGTGGACATCAACAACGATGGCAAGCCAGACCTCGTGGTGGGAAACGACTCGGAGCCCAACTTCCTCTACATCAATAAGGGCGATGGAACATTTGACGATCAAAGCTATGTGTCGGGATTTGCGCTGAACAAGGATGGGCGTGAGATCGCATCGATGGGGATTGCCGCCGGCGACTATGAGAACAACGGACTGATCGATTTCTACGTGACGGACTTCGGCGACGACTACAAGGTGCTGTACCACAACGACGGTGATGCGAGCTTTACGGATGTGAGCTACAAGGCAGGCGTGGCGCAGACGACCATTCCCTTTGTGGGTTGGGGCGACGGGTTCCTCGACTACGACAACGATGGATGGCTCGACCTGTTCGAAACCAACGGGCACGTATATCCAGAAGTTGACCAGCACGATTGGGGAACAACATTCGCAGAGCGGCCGCTTCTCTTCCACAACATTCCCGATGGCAAGGAAAGGAAGTTTGAGTATGTGCCGCCCGTGAAAGGATCCGGGCTTGCAGTGGTGATTCCCGGACGCGGCGCGGCGTTTGGCGATCTCTTCAACGACGGCAAGATCGATGTGGTGATCAACCCCGTGGATGGGCCGCCGGTGCTGTTGAAGAATGTGAATCCGGATCATCATCATTGGGTGGAGATGGGGCTGGTCGGCGGAATAAATCCGGCAAACGGCAAGTCGAGTCCGCGTGATGCCACGTGCGCGACTGTTTACCTGCAGGCAAATGGAATGCGTCAGCGACGGGATGTGCTTTCGAGCGGAAGCTACATTTCCGCGAATGATCGCCGGCTGCACTTCGGGTTGGGCGATGCAACGGATGCGGGAACAGCGGAGATTCACTGGCCCTCGGGCGCGAAGGAGACGGTCAATATTCCGGCAGTGGATCGCATTTACACCATCGAAGAAGGCAAGGGAATCATAGCCGCGCTGTGCGGCGGCAAGCCGTGTGCCGATCCGAAAGCGCCCGATGCAGCCGCGAATGCCGGTAAGAAGTAAGTCATGCGAAGAGCCCCCACCTTTCTCACGCTGATTGCTTCCTCGCTGATTGCCGTATATCCGCATGGAGTTGGCGCGGCGCAGGCGGCGGCGAAACAGGATCAAAAACCGAAGCCATCACAGTCGGAGCAGCAGAGCGGAATGGGCGGCATCTCATCGGCGGGGTCGTTTGCGCCCGTGTATGACGCGGAAAAGCGGCCGATAACCGCGGGCGGGTTCGTCACCAGCGGGACGGTGGTGTTTGAAGACGTCACCAAGGCCGCGGGGCTTAGCGGATGGCAGCACGTGATGGGCACGACGACAAAGAAATACATCCTGGAAACGGATGGTTCGGGTGTGGGGCTGATCGACTACGACAACGATGGCTGGCTCGATATCTACATGGTGAACGGCTCGACCTACGATGCGCTGACGGGCAAGAGGACTGCGCCCCATGCCGCGCTCTTTCACAATAATCACGACGGCACATTTACCGATGTGGCCGCGAAGGCAGGCGTGACGAACGATCGCTGGGGATTCGGAGTAGCAATTGCGGACTATGACAACGATGGCTGGCCCGATATTTTTGTCTGCAACTTCGGAAAGAACCGCCTCTACCACAACAATCACGACGGCACCTTTACCGATGTGGCAGAGAAGGCCGGGGTGACGCTGGAAAATTGGTCAGACGGCGCGACGTGGGGTGACTACGACGGCGACGGACGGCTGGATCTGTTCGTCTCGGGCTATGTACACTACGACCTGAATCATCAGCCCGATCCGGCTAATGGCGACATTCCCTTCGGCGATTGCCAGCTTCATGGGTTTCCGGTGATGTGCGGGCCGCGCGGATTGCCGGGCGAGGCCGATCACCTCTTTCACAACAATGGTGATGGAACGTTCACCGATGTGAGCGTTAAGGCGGGTGTCTCGGACCCGGGACGTTATTACGGTTTCACGGCAATTTTTGTCGACGTAAACAACGACGGAAAACCGGACCTGCTGGTGGCGAACGATTCGAACCCGAATTATCTGTATCTCAACAAGGGCGATGGAACATTTGAAGATCGAAGTTACGTGTCGGGGTTCGCGCTGAATAACGATGGACGCGAGATTGCATCGATGGGACTGGCTGTCGGCGACTACATGAACAACGGGCTCGTGGATTTGCTGGTCACTGATTTTTCAAACGACTACAAGACCCTTTACCACAACGATGGAGATGCCAGCTTCACCGAGGTAGGCAGCGAGGCAGGAATCGCGCAGGTTCCCGTGCCGTTTGTCGGATGGGGAGACGGGTTCCTCGACTTTGACAACGATGGCTGGAAAGACATCATGATGATCAACGGTCACGTGTATCCCCAGGTGGACGAGCACGACTGGGGAACAACCTTCGCCGAACGGGCGCTGCTGTTCAGGAACCTGCACAACGGAAAGTTTGAATATGTTCCCGCGGTAAAGGGGTCGGGACTAGCGACGCTGACCTCAGGACGCGGCGCCGCGTTTGGTGATCTCTTTAACAACGGAAAAATTGATGTAGTAATCAACCCGATCGATGGGCCGCCGGTGCTGCTGAAGAACGTAGACCCGGATCATCATCACTGGGTGGAGTTGAAGCTTGTGGGCGGAGAAAAGGGTCCGCGGGATGCGGTGGGTGCGACGGTGTACCTCACGGCCAACGGAATCCGGCAGCGCGAGGACGTGATGAGCGGCGGGAGCTATATCTCGTCGAATGATCAGCGGCCGCATTTTGGTCTTGGGGATGCGACCGATGCCGGCAGTGCGGAGATTCACTGGCCTTCAGGTGCGAAGGAAACGGTGAAGCTGCCTGCGGTGGATCGGATCTTTACGATTACCGAGGGAAAAGGGATCACAGGCGTGATTTGCGAGAAGCAACCGTGTGTGACGAAGCCGGAGCGCGCCGCACAAATTCACAAACGCTAACTGAACGCCATCGCCGGGTGGATTCCGCTGCGCCACGAAATGAATCCACCCGGCTTGCGCGCCCGGTTGGTGTGCCGGATATCCCGCTTGCGGTTTGATCCGCAACTAAAAAACTCCTCGCCCGACTAAAAGACTCCTGCCAGGATGCTCTCTGTCTTGTGCTCCCTGACATATTTCACACCACTCTGTGCCAGCACAGCCGGAGACAGCGTAATGACCGGGCAATGCGAGTGAGCCAGGACCTTGTAAACCACGCCGTGACGGGTAATCGCTGCGAATGCAGACGCGCCATGTGCGCCGAGGACAATGAGGTCGGCCTGCTGTGCGCGACTCTGGTACAGCAGTTCTTCGGTCGGGTCGCCCGGGACAACGATCGTCTGAACTGAGATTTGCTCGCGGAGTTCCGGTGGAATGAGGCAAAGCAGGTCTGACTCGATCTCTTCAATGCTGTGGCCGGCGAGCACTTCCACGCGGTCCTGCGGCCGGATAACGTGCTGGAGAATCAGACGCGCGTTATGCCGCAGCGCCAGTTCGGCAGCGAAGGTCGCCACCACAAAGCTGCTCTCGATGAAACTGACGGCAGAGAGAATCGTACGCGTGGCAAAGTTGCGGTAAGCGCCGTCGACAACTTCGGGGCCGACGATAAAGACAGGGACGCCCGAAGTTCGCAGGACGGCTTCTGCCACGGAACCCACCAGAATTTTGCCGATGGGGCCAGGCGAGTGGGTGCCCATCACAACGCGGTCGATGGGGTGTTCCTGAAGGTAGCCGATGATCTGGTCGGCGGCTAGACCGGGACGCACCACGACCTCGCACCGGATGCCCGACTGACGCGCTCGCGCGGCCAGAGGCTCGAGGTGATGGATTTCAGCGCGAGCGGCAGCAGCGTAATCGTAGTAGCGAATCCCCGATGTTTCACACGCGGCCACGACAAGCGTGTCATACACATGAAAGAGAACGAGAGCGGCATCGAATTCCTGGGCTTGAGCGAGAGCGAAGTTGAAGGCGCGCTCGTTGGCAGGAATCTCGGATGCGAAAAGAATGGTGGAGGGTTTGCTCCAACCCGGCTTGTTGGCCATGGGGAACCTCCTTCAAGTGCCTAAAGATTTTAGTTTGCTTCCTTTGCGCCTTCAGTGCCGCAGACCACATGGACTGGTGATTTAAATCACTCTTCGATTTCACAGGCGTGACTGACGAGCTGCCTGATCCTCAACCCAACTCGGCGAATGTAATGCGCGGGAGGATCACCGTCTAACTTGGATATTGGACTTGTTACAAGAATTTGTCCAGCCAGGAAAACGCTTGCCGGGATGAATTTCCAAATCATTTTGTGATCTGAATCACTGATTGACATATCCCAAGAGTGCTCTTCTGTAAGCGCAATAAGGCGTTCTCCGCGCCGAGGAGGCTCAAGGATCCTATGCAACAACAGCCAATGCATCACATACCGGCTCGTGCCGGCTTGAATTACGACGAGGCGCCGTTCCTGGCGATCTGGGAAGTCACACAATCTTGTGACCTCGCGTGCAAGCATTGCCGCGCAGCAGCACAACCGATTGCGCATCCTGACCAGTTGACGACAGCCGAGGGCAAGGCGCTGATCGACCAGATCGCAGACATGCACATTCCCATCTTTGTGTTCACGGGAGGAGATCCGCTGAAGCGGCCTGATCTGTACGAACTGATCCAGTATTCGGCGGAGAAGGGCGTAAAAGTGGCCGTTACGCCGAGCGCCACTCCGCTGCTGACGCGCGAGGCAATTTTCAAGATGAAGGAAGCCGGCGTGGTCCGGTTGGGAATTTCGCTGGATGGATCGTCACCGGAGATTCACGACAAATTCCGCGGACTTCCGGGAGCGTGGGCACGCACCATCCAGGCGGTCGAGTGGGCCGGCGAGGCTGGACTGCCAATCCAGGTACACACCACCATCAGCCGCCACAACGCGCAGGATCTCGATAGCCTGTGTGCGCTGTTTGAGAAGCTGAACATCGTGATGTGGAACGTGTTCTTCCTGGTGCCCGTTGGGCGCGGGCAGTTGGGCGACCTGTTGAGCGGCGAAGAGTTTGAAGAGGTATTCGGAAAAATTTACGAGTTGTCGAACCGGGTAAGTTTCCAAATCAAGACAACGGAAGCAATGCACTATCGCCGCTACCTGCTGCAGCACAACCTGCAGGAGAGAAAGATGGGGCATGGCGCCGGACATCCGATGGGCGGGGCACACGAGTATGAGCCGGGCGCGCCCGAGTCCGATGCGAAAACACGCACGTCCAACTGGATGACACGGCGCGTGAATGACGGCAAGGGTTTCCTGTTCGTATCGCACATGGGGAACGTGTATCCTAGCGGCTTCCTGCCGATTCACGCGGGAAATATTCGTGAAACTCCGCTAAAGGATATCTACCAGAATGCCCCGATCTTCAAAGCGCTTCGCGATACAAAGCAACTCGAGGGCAAGTGCGGGGCTTGCGAGTACAAGGAGATCTGTGGCGGTTCACGGGCACGGGCTTATGCGGTGACCGGCGATCCGCTGGCGCAGGAGCCTTGCTGCATTTACCAACCGAAGAACTGGGTGCCCACGGATACGCCGGCGAAGTGCCAGCCGGAGTTTGCCGGGCCGCTGGTGACTCTATAGCTGCTAAAGCAGTCTTATAGCCGTTGCAGTCCTAAAGTCGTTCTGAATTTATGGATTTCCTGTGGGTGGAGATCGGGCCGAGGCGACAAGTCCCGGCCCGATCTTTTTTCAGTGAGTTTCGGCGCGCGTATCCACCTTGCCCTTGAAGCGGCTGTAGACGAAGACGACGTAAGCCACCGCAAGGGTCATTCCAAACAGCCACCAGACGAGCCCAACTGAGAGCGTATGCGGTCCTGAAAGTGCGCGAGCGAGGGTGATATCGCGATCGGCGCCAGTCGTAGCGGGAAGCAGTGTCGGGTAGACGCCCCAGCAAGCACCGGCCAGCATGAAAAACAGATAGAAGCCGGAAGAGAGGAACGCCTTCACCGGCTGCTGGCTGCGATTGAAGAACCAGATGCAGGCAAGCGCCGCAAGCACCCCGACGGGAACGACGAAGGTGAACGGATAGCGGTAGTAGTTGTCGAGGCTGGCCGGACGCACGGCGATGGTGGCGATGAGGCTGACAATCGTGAGCAATGAAACCAGCCCAAGAAGCGGATTGATGAGGGCGCAGGCGCGCTTCGCGAGATCGCCGGAGACTTTGACGGCGAGCCACAGGGCTCCGTGAAGCGTGAGGGCGACCAGCGCGACGAGACCGCCGATCACGGTGTACCAATCAAGGATGCCGGGGTGCGGACCAGGCTGCCAGTTGGTCCAGAGAGGCAGGAAGAAGTAGCCATCGGCTTGAAGGGGAACACCGCGCAAAACATTGGCGAGCGCTGCTCCGTAAAAGATGGCGAGCGTTGCGCTGGAGAGACCGAAGACGCCGTCGAGCAGGGCAGTCCATACGCCGACGTCGATATGATTGCGGAGTTCAAGACTGATACCGCGCAGGATGAGCAGCCAGAGGACGATCATCAACGGAAGATAGAACCCGCTGAAGGCCGAGGCGTACAGAAGCGGAAAAGCGAAGTAGAGTGTGCCGCCACCTGCGAGCAGCCACACCTCGTTGCCGTCCCAGACGGGACCGATGGAGTGGAGTGACGTCTTGCGCTCGGCTTCGTTGCGGACCAAGAAAAGATGAAGCACACCGACGCCGAGGTCGAACCCATCAAGCACCACGTAGCCAACGATCATTACGGCAACAAGCCAGAACCAGATAAATCCCATCATGATTTCGATCCTTCAATAGTGCACTGCGTTTGCAATCAGTCTGCGAGAATCGCCGTTTCGGAAACTGCCGCGGGCGTTGGGCCGAGGCTGATTTCGCGATAGACCAAAACCGTAAAAAGCAGGCCCAGCAAGGTATATAGGCCCATGAATCCGATGAGCGTAAAAAGGCCATTGCCTGCGGAAACCGTGCTGGAATAGCCCTCGTTGGTGCGCATGAGCCCGTAAATAAGCCACGGCTGGCGGCCGATTTCAGCGGTCATCCATCCTGCGGTATTAGCAATGTAGGGAAGTGGAAAGCTGATCAGCAGCAGCCAGAGAATCCAGCGCGACGTGTAGAGTTTTTTGCGCCACAGCAGAAACGCCGCAACGATCATCAACGCAACGAAGTAGGTTCCGAGTCCAGCCATGATGTGGTAAGCGTAAAACAGCAGTGGCAGCGCGGATGGCCACTGATCTCGCGGAATGCGATCGAGGCCGGTGACCTCGGCCTTGGTGGTTCCGTAGATGAGAAAGCTCAACACGTTGTTGACGACGATCGGGTTGTCGATCAGTTGGGTATCCTCGTTTGGCTGGCCCATCAGGACAATACCCGCGCCCGTTTCCGTGTGGAAAAGGCCTTCCATGGCAGCAATGGCTGCGGGCTGATTGCGCGCGACGTATTTGCCCTGAAGATCGCCGGTGGGAAAGATGATGAGGATGCACGAGATGACGCCGGATATGACGCCGATGCGGGTGAAAATACGGCCGTAACCTTCCCGCTTCCCATCGAGCAAATAAAACGCTCCTACGGCTGCCATCACAAACGATGCAGTAACCACAGCGCCAGTCATGTTGTGCATGTATTGCAGCAAACCCCAGGGATTGAGAAGAAGCTGCCAGAAGCTGAGGACCTCGAACTGTCCGTTGGGCAGGCGGTCGTAAGCGACCGGGTGCTGCATCCAGGCGTCGGTAACGATGATGAAGAAGCCGGAGATCCAGGAGCCGGCGAGGACCATTACCGCCGAAAACCAGTGCATCCATTTTGAAATGCGCTTCTCGCCGTAGAGAAAGAGGCCCAGAAAAGCCGACTCCAGAAAGAAGCTGAAGACGCCCTCCATGGCGAGTGGCTGGCCAATCACCCCGCCGGAGAGGCGTGAAAAACGAGCCCAGTTGGTCCCAAATTCAAACTCCATGGGAATGCCCGTGACGACACCGAAGACGAAGTTGATGCCGAAGATGCGTGCCCAGAAGCGGGAAGCCCGGTCCCACTCTTCACTGCCGGTACGCAGCGCGACCGTCTTGAGGACCACAATCAAGAGCGCAAGTCCCATCGTGAGCTGGGGAAACAGGTAATGGAATGTGATAGTAAAGGCGAAATGCAGCCGGTGAATCAGCTCTGCGGTCATGAATGACTCCTGGTTTAGAGCAAAGAGGAACGACGCGACAGTTTATCGCGTGAGGCGGATCTGGCGGATCGCGTGGGACAAGCGAGCCACAACTCCTGTCATTTCAATTATCCGAGCAAAGTATGGGATCTAGATGTGATTTAAATCATTTTCCGGACAGCTTCAGGAGTGGATTCTGGGGGTGGAACACATCTTCTGCAGGCTTGAGGTAAATGGAGCTGATATCGGGTACGCCCGGTGTGATAAGAAGGGATTGAGGTCAGGGAATGCGGGTAGCGGTCATCGGAGGCGGAATTGCGGGGCTGGCAGCCGCCTATGAACTGGAAAAGGCACGCCGGACGGGCGCGGACGTCGAGTACACGCTTTTTGAGTCCCGTGAAAGGCTGGGAGGATCGCTCGCATCGGAGACGGTGAATGGAGTGGTGCTTGAGCGCGGGCCCGATTCGTTTTTGAGCGAGAAGCCGGCTGGAGCCGAGCTTTGCCGCGAGCTGGGTTTGACCGATCAGCTGACGCCTTCGAACGACGCGAATCGCAAGACTTACATCGTGGTGAAGAACCGGCTGGTTCCATTACCCGATGGGCTGATGTTCCTGATTCCTACAAAGCTGGTGCCAACTGCGCTGTCGGGGCTGTTCAGCCCGGCGACCAAGATCCGCATGGCCCTCGAACTTCTGCATCCCCCGCGGCCCAGTGGGCAGGACGAGTCAGTGGCAGCGCTGGTGCTGAGGCACTTCGGTCAGGAAGCCGTCGACCGGCTCGCCGATCCACTGCTGTCGGGAATCTACGGTGGCGATGCGACCCAGCTAAGCGCGCGGACAGTACTGCCGAAGCTGGTGGAGATGGAGACGCAGTATGGATCGCTGACCCGCGGAATGCTGGCGGCACACAAGCAGATGCGCGCCAAGATGGCGGCCGCTCGCGACGTAAATCCAAATGGGGCTAGTGCGTCGGCACAGGGCGGCCCGAAGCCGAACACAGGACCGCGATCGATCTTCACGTCACTGAAGGGCGGCCTGCAGCAGCTGGTCGATGCGCTGGAAGCGCAACTCAATCCGAAGTGGGTACGGAAATCGACGCAGGTGAACTCGCTGGAGCGCGTCGGCGACGGCAGCCCTCAGCGTCCGTCAGGATGGCGGCTTCGATGGACAGCTGCGGATGAAATCTATGACGGGGTGATTGTGGCGTCGCCTGCTTGGGCTGCGGGCGGACTGCTGGCGGCAACCGATACAGGGCTGGGCGATGAGCTGGCGGCAATTCCATACTCTTCCTCGATCACGGTGAACCTGGTCTTTGACGAGGCCCAGCTCGGGCGGTTACCGGATGGATTCGGATTCCTGGTGCCCGCGGTCGAAGGGCGCGCGATGCTGGCGTGCACGTTTGTGCATCGCAAATTTGTGTGTCGCACCCCGGCCGGCAAGGCAGTTCTGCGAGCCTTCCTGGGCGGCGCCAAAAATGAGGCGCTCCTCGACCAGGCCGATGAAGTACTGGTGGCAACGGTGCGGCGCGAATTGAGCGAAATTCTCGGTGCGCGCGTAGTCGGGCCTCATATACCAGCCGAGGCGACGCAGGTTTCCCGCTGGCGCCGGGCCATGGCGCAATACGCCGTGGGGCATCAGGAGCGGATGAAAAGGGTGAAGGAGCATGTGGCAATGCTCCCAGGATTGCGGCTGGCCGGGAATGCGTACGACGGAATCGGAATTCCAGATTGCATTCGCACTGGCCGAAACGCGGCAAAGGAGCTGATGGCGGAGAATCTCGTCGCTGCTTCCACCCGTTAGCTACCCTGTTCTCCATTCGTCCGTTTTGCACGCCCACAATCGCAAAACAAGCGGCTGTCATCCCGACCGAAGTGGAGAGATCTGCAGTTGGAGTCCGCAGTTGCATTTCAAAGCCTCTCGAACCGAAAAATGCCAACTTCTAGATTGTGTTTGCGACTTGATTATTTCGGCGGAGTTGTCCCATTCATCCGTCGCGAGCGACAATAACTCAAGCCCACACGAACTCCCTCGCCATCCGTAGCAGACGAGACCGTGGACATTGAGTCAAACACCCAGGGAAGGGAACCAGTGAAACTCGTCCTGCAATCGAAACTGGCACTGACTCTTTTCCTGACTGTCGCCACCGCCCTCGCACAATCCCCATCGCAAGATCTTCGTCAATCCGCTCTCGCCCTCGAGCAACAAGGCAAACTCGCCGAATCCGAACAAGCCTGGCGCGCCTTCCTCAAGACTCATCCTTCCGATCCCGAGCCCTATGCGCACCTCGGCCTGCTTGAGGCTCGCCAGGATCACTACAAGGAAGCAGTTCCGCTTTACCGCAAAGCCCTCGCCCTCAAGCCCAACATTCCCGGTCTCCGCCTTAACCTCGGCCTCGCCCTCTTCAAAGCGGGAGAGCTCAAAGCCGCTATCCCCGAGTTCACCACCCTGCTCAACAGTGCGCCGCCCAATTCACCTGAAGCAATGCGCTATACGATTCTCCTCGGCATGTCCCACTACGGTCTCGGCCAATACGAGCAAGCGGCGCCGTACCTGAAAACCGCCGCCGCGGCCG
>NZ_JBARMD010000287.1:0-4348 GCF_049802275.1 Occallatibacter sp.
TCCTTCATGAATGCACCATGAATGGTGATATCCACAGAAAGCAATAGGGTTTTGCACTTGCATCCACAGGTTCGGTGGGCCTACTGTCTCTAACTAGCTGGTGACTCTGTAGCTGATTGGAACAACAGCTCGGACTTGGCAGAAGGTGCAAGTAACGGTTTCGATTTAAAAGTTCGCGGTCGGCAGCAATGTCGATAGTGGATACAAAGATTGAGATTGAGAGTGCGCAGGAAGCCAGATCACAACTGTTGTGACTTGATTGGACTCCGAAGATTCATCCGCGGCGCAAGCCGAAGATGCAAAGTTCGATTCAGCCAGGGAGACATCATCGACTCAGCCGTAGATGCGAAAGCGGGGCGACTCGCGGAAGCAGATACGGATCAGCCGAGAAACCAAGGTTCGGGGCAACTCGAAAGGCGGAAAATCGGCGAACGGCAGGAGACCCGAGATTTAGGGCAACCTGGAAATTGGTCGATTGCCGTAGCCAAGGGAGGATGTCCGGGGCAACCCGGAGATGCAACTAAGGCGAACCGGATGGTGCGTGATCCGAGGAGACTCGGATATCAATCAGCCGGTACCGGAGGATTCGGAGTTTGGGGCAACCTGGACAACGAATCGTCGGCGATACCGAACGGCTGGGCTCGGGGAAACTCGGGAACTGGCAACTCGGCACCGCCGAAAGATGCGAAAGTCGGGGCGACTCGACAATCCATCGCCGGTAAAGCCGGAGATGCGGGATGAGGGGCAACCCAAGTCCTACATCGCGGGCGTTGCAGGAGGGGGTGAGTGCCACTGGGGAAACCCAGGAACTCGCTGAAACCAGCAGCGTCGAAGGCATGCGAAGTCTGGGGTAACCTGGGCGGACCATCGCCGGCACAGCCGAAGGACCGAAGCCAAGGGGCAACCTGAGGACTCGGACGCCGGCTCAGCAGAAAGGGAGCGAGGTACGGGGCAACCCGGAAACGCAACCCGGGCTGGGTGGGAAGATGCAGGATGCGGGGCGACTCGCAACCTCATCGGCAGGCAGAACGGGACGATGCATGATCCGATGAGCTATACGATCATCCGGAAAGCGCCAGAGGCCGCAAGGTCTCTGGCGTTTTCGATTTTGGATATAAGTCGGAATCAATCCGTTGCCGATTTCAGGATGTCGAGAAGCTCGTCTGCGGTGAAAACAGTGGCGCGGCGGGGGAAGAGTCCCTCAGTCAGACAGGCATGCACCTCGGAATCCTGATCTGTGCAGCAATCCTTCACAACGAAAAGCTGGTAGTCGGCGTCGCTTGCGTGCAAGAGCGTCGACAGTACGACTCCGCTGGTTGCGATCCCGAGAAGGATGAGGGTGTCGATCTCGTTCGCGCGCAGAATCATGTCCAGGTCTGTCCCAGTGAAGGCGCTCACGCGGCGCTTCGTGATAACGACTTCATCGTCCAGGGGCGCGACGTCGGAATGAATTGCGCCGGAGGGCCCCTGAAAGATCTGCTGCCACTGCGGCGAGTTCTTGATAGCGCCGAAGAACTGGTTGCGCGGGCTGACTTCGGGGAGACCGGGCCGGAAACCTACCTGCACGTGCATTACACAGAGCCCGCGCTCTCTTGCGGACTTCAGCACGGTCGCGACACGGGCAAGGAACTCCGGCTCATTTTTGGTGTAGATCGATACGACCGTATTTTGCAGGTCCATGCTGAGGAGTGCAGTTCGTTTCAGGTCGAGAACTGGGTTGGCCATCGGGTCTACCTCGCTTTCGGTTTGCGGGTCGTCGTTCCTAGAAGATGAGCAGAGCAATTAGCAGCACTGCTGCGCCGGCAATGATGAGGACGACGTTCATATCGATTTCGCGGATACGGCCGCCGATGCGGATGCGCACCGGCTGCACGCCATTGGGATCGTGCAGGGTTCCTCCATACAGACTTTTTGTGAACATGGCAGTGAGGAAGGCGAACATGGGGAGCGCGGTGAGCAGTGTCGCGAGATAGAAGAGCAGGTGCACGCCTGGTGCGATCGCCCAGAGCAGGGCTATTTCGACGATAGAGGCAGACAAGAAGACAAAAGTTTGCCATACAACGTGGAATCGCGCATGGCCTGTCCAGACCGGATTGGTGGCGTGGGTTCGGCTAAGGTCGATGAAGAGCGGAGTGATGCCCTGGCCGGCAGCTACAGCGGTAACCATCAGGCGAGCAAGGAACGGCGAAGACATCGAGGCAAGTGTAAATCAGGAGACTTAGAGCCTGTCCGCTAGTCGAACCAAGCCACTCTTCAACTGCATCAGTGCATTGCGGAAGCGCCAGGACCTTGGCCCGGGCGGTTGGCGTTGAGCATAAACGCCATGAACACCAGGAAGAATGACAGCCACGACAACTCCATGTAGACGTCCTGGTAGCCCTGCATCTGCGCCTGCTGATTGAGCTGGTTGTAGATTGAGGCAAGCGCCATGCTGGCACTGTTGGCGCTGCCGAATGTCCCACTGAAGAACCCGGTGAGTGCCTGGCTGTGCTCAGCAAAACCATTGGAGCCGGACTGCATTGCTGCCTGGAGATGTTGTTGGTGCCAGAGCGAACGGGAAGTGACCTGCGCGTTTGTGATGGCAATCATGATGCTGCCGCCAAGGTTGCGCACAAAGTTGATAAGGCCGGCAACCTGGTTGCTCTCTTCTTTTGGCATTCCGACGTAAGCCGCATTGGTGATGGAGATGAAACAGAACGGAAGCGGTAGCATCTGGACAACGCGCAGCCACGAAGCCTGCGCAAAGCTCATCTGCAGATTCGTCACATACGCGGCATAGCGGAAGGTGACGATAAACATGATGAATCCGGCCACAGCCAGCGTGCGTGCAGAGATCTTGCCGGTTGCGAATCCCGCCATGGGCATGACCACTACCAGCGCAATGCCGCCCGCAGTCAGCGCCAGGCCGGCCGTAGTCGCGTTATAACCGAGCAACTGCTGCATGAATTGCGGTTGCAAAACGGTATTCGCGTTGAGCACGCCGCCGACCAGCATCATGAGAAAACAACATATTGCAAAATTCTTGAAGCGGAATAGCTTCAGGTTGATGAGTGGATTTTTCTGTCGCCACTCCCAGACCACGAGTCCGATGATGCCACCGATAAAAAGGACAGCGAAGAAGCGAATGAATCCCGAGGCGAACCAGTCATTTTCCTCGCCTTTGTCGAGCATGATCTGCATGCCGCCCATGGCAATCGTGAGGAACGCGAGGCCCATGTAGTCCATGTTTTTCAGCTTGGAGGGATCTGCCTTGATCCATGGTGGATCTTCAACGAGACGGGTTACAAGAATGAACGCGAGAATGCCGACTGGAATGTTGATAAAGAAGATCCAGCGCCACGTGTAGTTGTCGGTAATCCATCCGCCGAGAGTCGGGCCAATGGATGGAGCCAGCACGGCCACAAGTCCGTAGAGTGCGAACGCCTGGCCGCGCTTATGTGGCTCGAAAGAGTCGGCCATGATGGCTTGGGCCATGGGCTGCATGCCTCCGCCGCCTGCCCCCTGAATGACGCGGAACACCAGCAGCATGGGAAGCGACGGCGCGGCGCCGCAGAGGAAGCTCGCAATAGTAAATACGGTGATGCAGAAGACGAAGAAGTTGCGGCGCCCCATCAAGCTCGACGCCCATCCGCCCAGGGGCAACACGATTGCATTAGAGACGAGATAGCTGGTGAGCACCCACGTGCTTTGGTCGGTGCTGGCGCCAAGGCTGCCGGCGATGTGCGGCAACGCGACGTTGGCGATGGAGGTGTCGAGCACTTCCATGAAGGCTGCCAGCGCGACTGTGGCGGCGATTAGCCATGGGTTGACGCGGGGCTTCCACTGCGCCATTGCCGCGGCATCGGGGTTTTCCATAGTCCTGGCCGGCCCTCCTGCTGCAGGCGATGCCGGTTCTGTCTGCAACTCGGGCAAAGACTCTCTCCTCGGTGGCTCGCTGCTTTTTAAGTTGCGGGGAACTGTGGAATATTGCGGCCGATGGATACCTTACGATGCCGTTACTCTACCGCTCACCTATAGATGAGGATTGGTGATGTCAGGGTTCACGGATTGTTCTGAGTGCTTCACAATGCGGCACTTGGGGCTGGTTCAGAAGATTGCCCGATCACCGGAACGCGCCAGCCGATCAAAGCGATGGCAAGTCCAACAAGCTGCATGGCAACAATAAACGCAACGCAGGCAGGCCATTTGCCAAACGCCCAGAAGGCTCCGGGAACTACCCCGGCTGCAGTGCCGCCGAGGTAGTAGCAGGTGATATAGATGCCGGCAGCGGTGACGCGGGCGCCCGGTGGCGCCGCCACGCGAAGATGGCTTTGCGAAGCAGTTTGGGCGATGAAGACTCCGCTCGCAA
>NZ_JBARMD010000288.1:0-3857 GCF_049802275.1 Occallatibacter sp.
CGTAGACGCCGCGGCCCGCAAGGTTATCGTCGATGGCGGCTACGGCCCCGGCTTTAAATATTTCACCCACCGTGTCGGACACGGCATCGGTATGGACGGGCACGAGTGGCCCTACTTCGTCCGCAACAATATGTACGGTTGGGATCTGAACCCGCGCCTGCAAGCCGGCATGACCCTCAGCGACGAGCCCGGCATCTACATTCCCGGCCAGTTTGGCATCCGCCTCGAAGATGATCTGATCGTCACGCAGGATGGTGCAGAACTCCTCACGCCGCAATGTCCGTCGTTAGAAAATCCGTTCGCCAACGTAGGCCTCTAATTCGACAGAACAGTGCGATGTGGATGCGCCTCAGGTCTGATTCTGAGACCTTGGGAAGCTGGACCCTTCAGCCGGCGCTCTTCACCATCTTCACCACCGGCAAGGTCTCGCCGTTCTTGAGTGGCACCGCGATGCGCGCGGTCTCAACATAACCCTTGAGCCGATAGAGCGGCACTCCCGTCAGCGTTGACCCCATCTCGAACCGCGTGAATCCTCTAGCTCGCGCCGCATCCTCGACGGTTGCCAGAATCAGAGACCCCAGTCCCTGCCGTGCAAACTCCGGGTGCACGAAGATGGCGCGTACTTTCGCCGCGTCCACCGCTGGATCAAGCAGTTCCAGTTTCCTGCCGGGTCCACGATCTGCTCCGAACAGCGTTTTCCGCTTCGACCAGCCGCCGCACCCAGCGAGACGCGTCGCTGCCTTTGCGTTTTGGTCGAGGACTTCAGCGATGAAATACGTCTGGTCGCGAATGAGTTGTGTATCCAGGCCCAGCACTATCCCCAGCGCACCCTCAATCTGCGCTTCCGTGTAGGCGAAGGCCTCTGCACCCCAACGACCTGGACCCGTCGTTGGGGACCCAGCGCACAACCCGCGCACTGAGGCCTCGATCAGCCCGTGAAGCGCTGGAACATCCTCCTCCGTCGCCAGGCGCAACTCAAAGGCAGTATCCATTCTTCTATTTTGCGAGATTCCGGTGATTACTGGTTGGTGATAATTTTTCTGGCGCGCTCGTAGGGTCCCAGGTTGAAGACGTTTTTATATCCAAGCTCCTCGAGCTTTTTTTTGGCCATTCTGCTGCGCACGCCGGAAGAGCAGTGCAGCAACAGGACCTTGTTCCTGTCTCTCAATACAGAGAGTGCCGTCATCTCAATGCGCTCCAGTGGAATGTTCTGGGCCTGCATAATGTGCCCCGAATCAAATTCGTTCGCACTCCGCACGTCGATCACCATCGCCCCGTTTTTCAGATATTCGGCAGCTTCCTTCGGAGAAATCTGGCCGGAGCGCTTCATCGCCATGTAGGCGAGAGCCAGAGCGAGAATGACTAGAAATGGTAGCCACGTCATGCTTCCAGTCTATCGCCTTTTAGCAGGCTTCCGGCAAGGTCGCACAGCGTTTCGTCTCTCAGTACGCTCACCAATGGAAATTGGTCTAATTGAATGATTTATCCATTGCAGCGGAACGCGTAAGCCTCAAGCCTTCGCTACTTCCACCAGTACGGAATAGAATGTGGCCCCAGCGCCAATATCGGTCAATCGCTCGCTCGTCAGCGCGTTCACGTTTACGCCGCCTTCATTGAATTTGGTCCAGTCCATCCGTCCAGCCACCACGCCCTCAGGAACACTGCCGTCCACCAGCGCCGTCAGCAGAACTTCTCCTCGGTCGTTCCACACACGAACCTTGTCGCCATCCGCAATCCCTCGCGCCCTTGCATTCGCAGGATGCATTTCGAGCCGCTGGCTCGTGCGCGCTTCCATCTTGCGGTGCCCCTCCAGGTTCGCAAAGGTCGAGTTCATATAGTTGTCGGCTTTCCTGCCCAGGAACTCCAGTGGAAAGCGCTTCGCGCCTTCACTCCATCGTGATTCGGACGGCGGCGTAAACGCAGGCAAACCGTCCTGACCCTGCGCGGCGAGCGCCACAGAATCAAACTCGATTTTTCCCGAGGGCGTCGGCACCGGACCCGACGCGAACGGAAGAAACGGCGTGTTCTCGGGATCGCGATGAAACGCCAGCGGAATGTGCCCCCGTTCCCGCAAATCCTCCAGCGTCACGTGCTCCATGCCCGCATTTTTCGATCGACCGTCAAGCCCTATGGAAAGCGCCTGGCGAATCAACTGCTCCTCGCTATCGCGGAAGCACTGTTCTGTAAAGGCCATGTACTGCGCCAGTTGCCCGAAGAGCCATACGTTCGACCGCGCCTCACCGGGCGGTTCGATGGCTTGGTTCGATAGCTGGACGAAGTAGTGCCCATATGCCCCCTGGATATCCGTATGCTCAAGGAACGTCGTCGCGGGCAGCACGTAGTCGGCGTAATCCGTGGTGTCGTTGAAAAATTGCTCATGCACCACCGTAAACAGATCTGTCCGCGCCAACCCACGCCGCACTGCGTTCTGGTTCGGCGCCACAGCCCCGGGGTTTGAGTTGTACACAAACAGAGCATGAACCGGAGGACCACCGCGGAGCACATCGGCGCCCTGCTCCGCAGTCAAAGCCATTCCCAGCGTCGACATATTAATAGTGCGCGCTTCGCGACCAAGAGGTGAGTCGAGAGCGAGATCCCTCCGCTCCAGTTCGCGCTTGTTCCATGCAAATGCGCCCGAAGTCGACAGAGAGCCGCCTCCTCCGCGATACTTCCATGCTCCCGTGATTGCCGGCAGCATTGCAATCGCTCGCACCGCCGTGCCGCCGTTTTCACTCCGCTGCACGCCATAGTTCATCCGCAGAGCAGCTGGCCGTGTTGTCGCGTACTCGCGGGCAAGTTGCTCAATCTCGCCGGCGGTCATTCCCGTCCAGGTCGCCACGCGCTCCGGTGTATACTCGCGAACCCGCTCCGCCAGCCGATCGAATCCATGCGTCATTTCGGCAATGTATGCGCGATCTTCAAGTCCCTCTCGCAGGATTACGTGCATCATGCCGAGTGCCAGCGCCGTATCCGTTCCCGGCCGGATCGCAATGTGCCAGTCAGCCAGCCCCGCGGTGCGCGTTTTGTAGGGATCGATCACGATCAGCCGCGCTCCGTTGCGCCGAGCCTGTTCAACCATCGGCCACAGATGAATATTGTTGCCGTGGATGTTTGCGCCCCACGCCACGATCAGCTTGGCCAGCTTGTAATCTTCCGTGGGCGTTCCCAGTTTTTTCCCATACACCAGGTTCCACGCCACTCCGCCTGCTTCGGAGCAAATTGTCCGGTCAAGCTGGCTCCCGCCCAGCCGGTGAAAGAACCGCCTGTCCATCGACCCAAACCCGAGCACACCGATGGTCCCTGCATAGCTGTAAGGCAGAATCGACTCCGGCCCATGCGTGTCGCTGATCTGCTGCAACCGCTCCGCGATTGCGCTCAGAGCTTCATCCCAGCTCACACGCTCAAAAGCTTCGTGCTCTTCGCCGCGGTGCCGCGGGCCCTTTTGCGTTCCAGCCTTCCGCCTCATCGGGTAAAGAATCCGCTGCGGCGAGTACACCCGGTCAAGGTACTTCGCCACCTTGCCGCACAGGAATCCCTGCGTTACGGGCTGAGAGGGATCGCCCTGGACCTTCACGGCGCGTCCGTTCGCATCCACGGTCACGAGTACCGCGCAGCTATCGGGACAATCATGGGAGCACACCGTGTGCACCACGCGAAATGGGGAAGTCTCAGCCGCGGCGACCATACCCAGATTGTAGGTCAAACCGGCTCAATCTGATTCTCCGGGAAGCCACACGCAGGTGTCCCACCCTTGCGAAGAAAGGATGGGACGGCAAAGCTCTCCACACGTTGTAATCTTTTCTCGTACACCCCCACCTCGGAGGCCCTTCCATGAAACGCGCCCTGCCGCTCCTCGT
>NZ_JBARMD010000289.1:0-3573 GCF_049802275.1 Occallatibacter sp.
GCCTCCAGCACGGCATCGCGAACACGCATATCCTGCGCCACGTACGGTTGCAGGCCTTCGAGTGCCTTCAGGCGGACAGCCTCGCTCTTGTCATAGCGCAGGGCCACCATCAGGGCGTCACGAATGCCCTCGCCCTGGCAGGCATGCCCGGCCCGGCATTCAGCCGCGAGCAAACCTACCGAGTCGTCGCGAACACCCTGCGAAGACGCATTCGCCGAAGCCAGCATCAGCAGTTGGCGGATCGCCGGATCCTCCAGCGAGCCCTGAATGTGTTGCGGGACGATCTGGTTATACGTCACATCGACGATTTCGCTGTTGGGCTGGCGGACGATGCTCGAAATGTTGGCCACCTCAGCCGAGGGCGCCGGCGTTGGTGCGGTGACGACCTGTTCGGCTTCAGCCTTGGCCGACGCTCGTCCGGCCGCGTGGACTGCACGGGCCTGCGCATATTCGTAGCCGCCCAGCGTTCCCGCGCCGGCTCCCACAATCAGCAGCAGCAAAGCCGCAACGGGAGCTGCCTGCAGGTTTGAAAAATTGTTCAGGATACGCTGGCCAAACCGCTCGTACCAGCGTTTGGGCGGCAATGCATCCAACGCCTCTTCCAGGCGCATGCGCGAGCGAGTGATGAAATTGGGATCCGGCTCAGCGACAGGATAAGCAGTGGCCAGCGTCTTCAGCGCCAGCAGCTGCTGCTGCTCCTGGCCACACTCGGAGCAGGCGACGATGTGCCGGTCCAGCTCGTGTGCCTGTTCGTCTGGCAGCTCTCCGTAGGCCGCCAGCACAATGCGCTCATGTGCGAGTTCGCAGTTCATCTCTTTACGTCCTTCCAGCCTCATAAGTGCTACCGCGAATCTGATCCAAAATGATTCGCCGCCCGCGAAGGGCCCTAACGCAATCCCGCCAGTTGAGTTCTCAACTTTTTGGTCGCTCTGAAGAGCGTATTCTTGGCGGTTTCTTCCGTGGTGTTCAACATCTCTCCGATGGTGCGCAGGCGGAGACCCTGGTAATGCTTCAACTCGAAAACCATGCGCTCACGCGGGGTGAGCTTGCTGAGCGCGGCTTGAATCCGCTCGCCCAGCACTTTGCGATCCAGTTCCTTGGCTGGATTCGAAAATGACCGGTTATCCGAGACCGAAGACAAGATATCGATCTCGTCCCCGGAGTGATCGACCACCACCGCCTGATCTTCGCGGCGCGTCTTGCGGCGGCGAAGCTGATCGAGGCAGAGGTTAGTCACGATTCTGTAAATCCATGTATAGAAAGAGCATTCGAACCGGAAGTTGCCGATGTACCGGAATGCTTTGAGGAAGGCTTCCTGGTAAATGTCTTCCGCATCATGCTCGGAACCGGTGAGGTGTAGCGCCAGTCGCAGCACCTGCTGCTCATACTGGCGAACCAGGGCGTCGAAGGCGGCCCGCGATCCCGCCTGGGCTTCGCGAATCAACTCCATCTCCGGCGCGCGCGCCTGAAGGCGCTCCGCAGCGCGATCCGGTCCGTCCATTGCTCGGGAGGCCATGCCTGCCGACGATTGTATCGTTCTTTTGGCAGGCCATGCCAAGGCGCCGGCGACAGCGTTCGACGATGAAGGGTAGCTCACTGCATCTGATGCCATCGAGATTTTCGCTCCGGCGGTGCAGACGTAATCGCATCTGAGTAGACTCTGCCCAAGCCTGTTCGTGAGCGGAATCTGCGGCTAAGACAGCCCAAAGGTGCTGCCTGCCCGAAGGGTTCCCCATCGACAGCGCGAACCAGGTACCGGGGCGGGTTGCATCGATGGGACGGCGCGATCCCCCGAGGATGGGTCATGTCGTGAGGGTGCCTTTACACTGGGAATGCATGAACGAGAATCTGTTTTCGGGAATGGAAGCCGCTCCCGGCGAAACCCCCGGCTGGCACACCGCGCATTGCGACGGCGGATCGCGCGGCAATCCGGGCCCCTCCGGCTATGGAGCCGTTGTTGAAGACCCGGCCGGCAAAGTCGTCGCCCGCTTAAGCGCATTCCTTGGCCATCAGACCAACAATTTCGCTGAATACAAAGGACTTCTTGCCGTTCTCGCTTGGGCGAAGGAGCATCGTGTTCGCCAGCTCCGTGTGGTCTCCGATTCCGAGCTGATGGTGAAGCAGATGAAAGGCCAGTACAAGGTAGCCAGCCCCGGCCTGCGCCCCCTGTGGGAGGAAGCCAAACTGCTTGCCAGCCAGCTCGAGCGCTTCGAAATGCGCCACACCCTGCGCGGAGGCAACAAGGAAGCTGACCAGCTCGCCAATGATGCCATGGACAAGGGGACAGGCCGCCCCGCAGCCGGCAGGCCCGGTCCAACTCCCGCCCCGCCCGGTGGGGGCAGGAATCTCGCCCCGGTGAGCCCAGCCAACCAAATCTTCGAAGGATACGTAAAGGGCGGCGTCGTGCACCTGCTCGAAGGCGAACTGCCCGACGGCACCTTCGTAAAGGTCACGAAAAAGTAGCAGTCTGGACGACCATGCCGGGTGCCCCAGATCTCGATTTTGAGATCTGGGAAATCTATCCCATTAGAAACAGAAGTGCCTCATTCATGCGCGTCTTTTTGCGCATGAGTGGGAAAGCACGAACCCACGCTCAGGAGCCCCGCGTCTCGATTTGAAATCGGGGAATCTAAATCCCATCAGAAACAGAAGTGCCCCATTCATGCGCGTCTTTTGCGCATGAGTGGGAAAGCTACAAACCCACGCGCAACTGTTTTTCGACGTTCTGAAGGGAATCGCCGCTAAGCGGCATGGGCCAGCCGTTCGTACTCGACGAACTCGGCGGGACGATTCAGAACGACACTCAAATTCATCAGCGCCCGCGAGGAACACGCGGGGCACTCCCGATTGGCGTCGCTCACAGAGTTGCAGTCCAGGCAAAGCACAGCATGATCAAGCGGAATGGCAGATTTGTTTCGAAGTGAACTCATAATGTGTAGTCCTGTCCTTTGGACTCACGCATAGAGAAAACCATCTAGCACCCCGGAGTTGCACCCTCTACCACGAATGTGGCAGACCGCAAACTCCAGGTTCCCCCCACACGTCCCGCAAGTTAGTGCATCGAAACGCGCAATCGTTTCAAGCGATCATGATGTAGTCGTTTCCGATACGACCGACATTGAAGAAAGTCCCGAATAATGCGGATTTAACCCATGCGGATTTAGCCGACGACTCGCCCAGAATCACCAGAGCGGTGTCATCCCGACCGGAGCGGAGGGATCCGCAGTTGTCTTTAACTTCCGCATAGCCGGTGATACAGGATGAACTCTCTGTAGGTCTTCTTGCTCACTCGGCGCGATAGAACTCACGACTAGGCAGCCCTATTGGCTTCGTAATTCGCTATCTGCTGGATTGATCTGTTGCGCGGCCTGTTTTGTCGGGGTCAATTCCGGTCTCAATAGAATGAATTGCTGTTTCAAGCACTTCGTCGCGGCCCGCAGCGACTCCTTGAACTGTGGGTCGCACTGTCACATCGGGAATGATGCCCGCACGCTGGGTCGGCCAGTGATTTGGATAGAAAACGCCGAGACCGCTGATCATCGTCCTCAGGCCACCGGGAAGTGGAATGAGCGA
>NZ_JBARMD010000290.1:0-2203 GCF_049802275.1 Occallatibacter sp.
CCATCGCGCGACCAGTTGGGCGCCTCAAAATGCGCCTGTGCTACGTACGCGACTCGCCGATCCGCCGACGCAACCGGCACCGTCTCGAGCGTGCTGTAAGGCACCGGTTTCTCGCCGGCCTGCGAGAGCGCCTCCACCTTTACATTCGAAAACAGCGCTGTTTCCGTCGCTTCCTTGTCGTGTGCGGAAACGCCAATCCCCACGTAAAACGGTCCGTCCAGGACCAGCTTCGTCGACGCCCCCGATGGCTCCAGCTTGCCGTCAGGCCCTGAAACAAACGCATAGAAATAGTCGCCGCGCTTTTCCAGCCGCACCCGCTTCGGCCCGGTCACGTTTGACTGCACTTCGTGATCGTCTGCGCCGGCCGCATCGCGAAACTGCAGCGACGTCAGCCCCTCGCCATGTCGCGCAATATCCACCGCGGGCGAGTTCCCATCCAGGCTCTGCCGGATCATCAGAACCGCCTTGCGATGAGGATTTCCCTTGTCTCCTACAAACGCAATATCCGCCGAGATCGCCAGATCCCCGCTCATCTTCTTCCAGGCAAACTGAAAATCATCCATGCCGAACCACATGTTGTCGCCGCTTCCCATCACTGTGTAGCTCTGTTTCGAAGCGTCGTAGCTCGTCGAGCCCGGATGCAGCACAGTACCTACATCCTGGTGCCCCTCAAAAATCCCAACCACGCCAGGTCCCGCCTGCCCCGGTACGCGTCCTGCGCTAAGAACAAAGAAAGAAACAAGGCAAAAACAAATAAACCTCCGATTCATACGCTCCTCCGCTGCAATTCGCAGGCGGAATCATTCTCGCGCACAAACCTTGCTCGCGTCTTGCGGTCCACCGCGCGTTGGTGTGCGCCGCGCGAACATCCGCCCCCCACAAAAGCGAAAATGCAACGCTCCTCGGCTCCACAGTGTTAAAACAGAGGTGCATGCCCAAGCGATCCAAAACAGGAACGGCGCCTCAGCCCGGCCAGCCGATCAGCCTGCGCTCCCTTGGCGAGTACCTCAACCTGTCGCCCGCTACCATCTCGCTGGTCTTGAACAACGCTCCCGGAGTCCGCTCCATCCCGCAGGAAACGCGTGATCGCGTTACCCAGGCTGCTGCAAAATTCGACTACCGTCCCAGCTTTTTCGCGCGATCCCTGCGCAAACGCCAGACCTTCACCGTCGGCGTCCTCGTTCCCGAACTCAGCGACAGCTATGCCATGCAGGTTCTTAGCGGCGTAGAAGAGCACCTTATTGAAGAGGGCTATTTCTACCTCACCGCAAGTCACCGCCGCAAGCCAGACCTCATTGAAGAGTATCCCCGCCTGTTCATGGATCGCTCCGTCGAAGGCTTCATCTTCATCGACACCGCCCTCGAAAAGAGCCTGGGCGTTCTCCCCACGGTTCTTGTCGCGGGCCATCGCAAGATCGACGGTGTAACGAACGTTGTCCTGGACCAGAAGCGTGCCGCCGAACTTGCCCTGCGGCATCTCTACCAGCTGGGTCACCGCAAAATCGCCTTCATGCGCGGAGGTAGCCACAGCTCCGACGCTGATGATCGCTGGAATTGCCTCATGGCCGTCGCTCGCGATCTGAAGCTGGTTGTGCCGCCGGAGCTTGTGGTGCAACTACAGCTCCGCGTCTCCACGCCGGAACTCGGCTTCGAGCCGGCTAACGAACTCATCCAGCGCGGCGGCGATTTTACCGCGCTCCTCTGCTACAACGATGTCGCCGCCATCGGAGCTATTCGGTCTTTGATGAATCACGGCCTGCAGGTTCCCGGCGATGTTTCAGTGGTAGGTTTCGATGATATTCAAGGTGCGGCATTCCACAACCCAAGCCTCACTACAGTTCGCCAGCCGCTCTATCAAATGGGAACCACGGCTGCGCGCATACTGCTGCAGCGGATTCGCGCGCAGGCTACGTTTCCTGACTTCGTTCCCATTCACCCCGAACTCGTCATTCGCGAATCCACAAGCCCGCCAAATCCAAAACGCAACCGCATCAAGCGCGCCTGATCCTTCGATGCCATTCGCATTCAAGACCTCCCCGGCACGAACCCTCGCCATCCTTCATCCGGTCTTCGCGCTCACGGGTGTACTCCACGCGGTCGGTGGCGCTCTACTCCCGTCAATCGCCGCCCGTTTTCATCTCAGCGACTCCACCTCCGGCCTGCTCTTCCTCCTATACTTCGCCGGGACCTCTTTAGGCGCGCT
>NZ_JBARMD010000291.1:0-4351 GCF_049802275.1 Occallatibacter sp.
GTACATGTCGCGTGCGTTAAACGACCCGGTTATGCGGTAGATCACGGTGCGCGGGGCTTGGCCTTCGATTCGTTCAATCGTGAATGAGGCGCTGTTCCAGAGCTCGGTTTGGGTCGTGGACATTTCAATTGGATTGTAAAGGGCGCGCCGGACCAGCGAAAAGGGGCGCGGTTAGTGAGTACTCAGAGGCGATTCTCAGATTGGGAGAAGCGGCGGATTCACAAGATGGACTTCTCAGGTTCGGGGAGCGGCGATGGCCTCCTCGATCGATGCAGCCATGGGTATGAGTGCGTCGACTTTTGTGAATTTGAAAAGCTGCAGGACATTGGGGCGCACTCCGACGGCGATAACGCGGACACCGCGGGCGCGGGAACGGATGAAGTGACTGATGACCAGGCCGAGACCGGAGGAATCCAGGGTTGGAACTTCGGTGATGTCGAAGATGTTGAGGGTTGGGCGTTCTTTGCCATGCGCCGGTTCAAATTCGAAGATGTTGACGACGGCAAGGGGCTTGAGGACGGAGTACATATCGTTGGCTGCGAATCCTCCGGTGAACTTGAAAATCAGCACGCCTCGATCTTCGTCTTCGATGCGTTCAATGGTGAACTTCGGACTTTGCCATAACTGGGTCTTGGTGATTGGCACTGCGTTTCTCCCCTGATACTGGTGCTCGCTGAAGTTGATGGGCCCGTTGGGTCAGCATACTTGAGCGAGGCGTTGGAGCAGGCATGAATATTTCTTCAGCCCATGATTCGGGAGCGAGAACCGGGTCCCCGCGATGATTGATGCTTTTTCCAAATGATGCCGCACCGCCGAGTCGCGGGTGGTCGGCCACACCGCAAGTTGCCGTGCTAACCTCACATCACCGCATGCGCCAACAACTGTCCGCTGTCCCCAACCAAGCTCAAGCTCCCGCCGATCTACCGCGCGTACTCGGTGCCTCGCAGGCCACCGCCATTGTCGTTGGCACCATCATAGGCAGCGGCATCTTTCTCGTTCCCAGCGAAATGATGCGCGACACCGGCTCCTCCGCTCTCGTCTACCTTGCATGGATCGTTGGCGGGCTGCTCTCGCTTTTCGGCGCCATGACCTACGCCGAACTCGGTGCGATGCTTCCCTACGCGGGTGGCGAATATGTCTACCTGCGCGGAGCCTACGGGGACACGCCCGCTTTTCTTTATATGTGGACGTGGTTCGCCGTCGCCAAGCCCGCATCGATTGCCGCCGTCACCAGCGGGCTGGCGCGCACCCTCGGCGTCTTCTCTGCGTTCCATTTCCTCACCAATCACATTGCGGGAACGCCAATTCTCTGGTCGCAGGTCTTCGCCATTGCCGTCACCTGGTTCATGACTGGACTGAACTATCTCGGCATCAAGAAGGCCGGCGACTTCCAGCTCGTCTTCACCGTTCTCAAAGCGGTACTGATTCTCATCGTCGCCGCGCTCTGCTTCGCATCTGCTTCCGGATCGTTCTCCAACTTCTCGACGTCCCTGCCCACCGCGACCGGCGGCTTCAGCGGATTCATGCTCGCCCTCATCGCCACACTCTGGGCCTATGACGGCTGGAACGACCTCACCATGGTCGCCGGCGAAGTCCGCCGCCCTGAACGCAGCTTGCCAATCGCGCTGATTGGTGGTCTGTTCGCAGTCGGCATTCTCTTCATGGCCACCAATGCTGCGATCCAATACATTCTGCCCGCAGCGCAAATTGCCGCCAGCGAACGCCCTGCAGTCGCAGCGCTCTCTGTCGTCGCGGGACCACGCGGCGCAGGATTCGTCGCCGCCGCCATGGCTCTCAGCATCTTCGTTACACTCAACGGAACCATTATGTCCGGCGCGCGCATCCCCTTCGCCGCCGCCCGCGACCGCCTCTTCTTCCGCCAGTTCGCGCACATTCAGCCTTACTTTCAATCCCCGTCCACGTCCCTCATTGTTCAGGGACTGCTCTCCACCGTATTGCTACTTTTCCTTTCGCAGTTCCAGCAGCACTTCGAACTAGCTGTCTTCGCCGAGTGGCTCTTTTACATGCTCACCGCAACCACAGTTTTCGTGTATCGCCGCCGCCGGCCCGATCTCGCACGCCCCTATCGGGTCTGGGGATACCCGATCCTGCCTGCCATCTTTGTCCTGTGCGCCGCCGCTGTTCTTGTATACAGCTATGCCGGCAACCTTAAAGGATCGCTGATCGGCACGGCCCTGATCCTTCTCGGGCTTCCCGTACTCTGGCTCGTGCGCAGAATCTATGGAACCG
This sequence comes from Occallatibacter sp., assembly GCF_049802275.1. Classification (NCBI taxonomy): domain Bacteria; kingdom Pseudomonadati; phylum Acidobacteriota; class Terriglobia; order Terriglobales; family Acidobacteriaceae; genus Occallatibacter; species Occallatibacter sp. The sequence continues at coordinate 2,251 of NZ_JBARMD010000291.1, forward strand.
CCGGTGCAATATCTGAATAGTTCGCGTCCTGCGCCATCTTCAACCCATTGATCCGGCTTTAAGTCGTTATGCAATGACGAGAAGAGAAGACGTGATGCCTGTCACGGGCAACCGTATTGCAGCGGGGGTAACGTTTCGGGCTGCAGACGATCGGCCCAGCGACCAGCCCAGAGAGCATCCGCTATTGCTGGGATCCCGAAAGGCGATGGACGCATCTCGGAAGCGCGCCTGGGTCGGCTGCGTTAACCGTGAGGAGCGGTCGCCTATGGACGCAAACTGTTCAAAGTGCGGAGCACATCTGGCTTCGGCGTGGAGTTTCTGTCCCGGTTGCGGCGCCGCTGTGGCGCACGAGGTGCATCCGCCTGCGCACCAGCATCACCCGGCACGCGGCGCGTTTGGCGGCCTGTACTTCGGCCTTATCGCGGCCCCCATCCTGATCATCCCCGGGGTCCTGCTGTGCTTGTTGGGCTGGGGCATCTTCTTCGGCGTACCCATGATTGTGCTCGGCATTATGGCTCCACTGTTGGGGCCGGTGTTGGGCATGGGTGAGCACAAGGGCAAATGTCCGTCGTGCGGCACGCGAATGATCAGCATTGCCGATTCGAAGGTGCATGAGTGCCCGGTATGCAACAAGAAGTTCGCGATTGAAGATGTTGAGGTGGCCGGAGTTCGGTGACGCCGGCTTTGGCAAGTGCAATGCGCCAGATGAATTGAGATTTGGGCCGGCAGTCGTAATCACGTTTACTGCCGCTGGCGCTGCGTAAATGGCGAGCGGGGGTTTCATCTCGCACTCGTGACATCACGTTTTTGGGTCTGGTGCGGCCAATATGCAACCAACTGGTTGCGTTCATACCCTACTACCCGGTCTCTTTGGCTAAATATCCTGCAATCATCGGGTTACCGAGAGGGGGCGGCGCCAAATATTTCTGTGAATTGGGGTTAGCCATAGATGTTTCATATCAAATGACTTAGGAAGAGACAAGACCGCGGGACAGGAGCCGGTGGCGGGTTCTTCTGATGGATGTTTTCGAATTTCCGATGCTCATTCCATTGTGCCCGCAGAGCCCGAAATAACCTGCAAACTTTGCGAGCTATTTCGGGGCATGGAATGAAGAAGTTAGGTTTCGCATGAGCGAGCCGGGCTTGACAACGCGCGGACCGGATCAGGAGTTGGCCGGGGAGGGCTTGCCACCGTTGATCTGGATTTCATTGACGACGTGCTGGACCTCGGGAACTTTGTTGGCCAGGTCCTCTGCTTCCTGCCGAAGCTTGTAGGTCTTTACGGAGCCCTTGAGCGTGAGTGTCTGATTGTACGCAGAGTAATCGATGCCCTTCAGATCTCTGTGGGCTGCAATCTTGGCTTTGTATTTTTTTTCGATTTCCTTGTCGAGCCGGACGTCCTTCTGGGCGGCCTTGATCTCGCTGACCAGCCCCGCGCTCTGCACCTGGATGCGATTGACAATGGAGTAGGTGGGTGCGGCCTGCTGCGCGAGGTGTTCCGCTTTCTGCCTGTTGTCGCTGGAGCCGACGATTCCGCTGAGGGTAATGGTGCCGGCATTGCGATCCTGTGACACGTTGATGCTGCGCAGGTCTTGCTGATCGAGGGTGTTGTAAACGGCCATTCTGTCGTCGGGGTGACCGCTGTGGGAGCAGCCGGAGAGGGTGAGGGTTGAGGCAAGAAAAGCCGTTGAGGCAAACAAAAACGCAGTGCGAAAACCGGAGTGGAGCATGAGTGGTTCACCTCCGCTAACAACAAATGGGATGCGGCACGAACTTTGTCTGGTTGTTCGTTTTCAATGGTCCGCCGGCTAGTTCCTGAACTTTGCGGAGCCGATTTTATGTTTTGAAGAGCGGTACTGCAGGTTCCTCCGCTCCGCTTCGCTGCGGTCGGAATGACAGCGCGCGGTTGGAGGCTATCGACACACCCCTAGTTTTGGGCCGCTGCTGTTGGTTGGGGCTGGTGGAAGTGGCGCCAGATGGATTCGGCGGTTTTGCGGGGGACTACGGAGGCTAGCGAGTCGGCGGTGGCTTGCTGCACTTCGCGGAGGCTGCCGAAATGGGTGAGGAGACGCTGGCGTGTCTGGCGGCCGACGCCAGGGAT
>NZ_JBARMD010000292.1:0-40275 GCF_049802275.1 Occallatibacter sp.
CTGTCGTAAAATTGCGTTTCGATCGTCTTCGCGATGGCCTCAGCCCGGCTCCGCGCTGCTGTCGACTTTGCGGAGTCGTGCAGCATGTCTTCCAGTTGCGCCATCGCGCCGGATGCCTGCTGATCGAGGAAAGCGAGATAGACCTCCTGATGGGGCATGCCGCCGGGCCAGCTTTCTACCCAGCCAGTTCCCTGCGCGTTGGAATAAATCCCGTTGGCATCAGCATGGTCAGTCTCAAACGCCCAGGCCTTTTCGACCGCATCCCGGTGCTCAGTCAAGAACGCAACATCGCCGCTCGAACGGACATAGTCCGCCATCGCCAGAAGGAATAACGGCGTCGAGTCCGCTGCCGCATACATATAAGGAAAGGCCTGCCAGTCGATGGCGGCGGCAGTCTGCGAGTATTCGTGCATGATTTTTCCGTCAGCGCGCTGCCGATGAATGAGGAACTCCAGTTCAGACTTGGAGAGGGAAAAGTCGCCATATCCATTTACGGCGAAGAGCGTGTAAAGCGCGTCGCGTCCGAAGAACCATCCGAACCCAGGGCGCGCGGAGTCGCCCGAAGCGTAGTAGCCCGCGACAAGTGCAGTCTCCGGTGTCGGCACGGAGTGGGCATCAACCGGATGCGCACGCAATTGCTCGATCGAAACAACTCCCCATTGAAACGCCTCGTTGAGCGCCCGGTCCGGAGTTTGGATGGAAGTAGAATTCGCCAGCAGTTTCTTGTAGCTCTCAGCGTGCGCCTTGTAAAGATCGGGAATCGACTCGTTGAGGTGGGCCAGCGTCGAGCCGAGCGCCTGATTCGTAGCTGCCGTTTTGTCCATCCCGGCGGCCATCAGCAGTGGAAACAGCCGTCCGCGGTCCCGCGCCGGATCGATGCGCAGATGGAGCTCGACAGGATGGACCTGTGGCCGCTCCTGATAGGGGGCGAGGATTCCCGGCTGCGCGCCCGGGATTGTGATGGCTCCTGCAAGGTCGGGATAGTCGGCATGCAGCACGTAATATCCGCGTCCCGGCAGAGGCGTTCCAGAGATCGATCCCGACGGGCCGGGCTCCTTTGCAGCGGGAGCGGCGTTTGGTCCTGCTACCCATTCAACTCCGGGAACACCCTCATTGCGTTCTGGCCACATCCAGCGCAACTCCGGCGTGAAGCGGAAAATGAACTCCGTCGGATGCACGCAGTCAAACTCAAACAGCACCACGGGTCCAGTGCCTGCCGGCGCGCCATTCGGCGAAAACATGATCTGTCGAACAGTAAATCCGATGTGACTATATGTAATGACGGTGCGGTCGGGGCGTACTTCCACCTCGGCGGCCTGCTGGTTCACGTCGATGGGAACGGTGTAGCCCTCGATATCCGCCTCGATAGTGAGGTGCGACAGCAGCTTGACGGGAAGAACCCAGGCTTCAAATGTGCCGTTCTGCTGGCCGAGGACAACGCCCCGTTCACCGGCGACTGTAAAAGGCTTCTCAGTTTCGGAGTGCGCGCGAATCACAGGGCCCGCGCTTTCGAATGCGATGGCGGGAAGGGAGTTGAAGTTTTGCGTCTGGGCTAGTGTAGTGGCGGCAACAAGAAGCAAGGCAGTCCGGCAGAATGCGCGAAGGCACATCGTTTCTGATCCTCTGTGCGTTTTCCAAAGGAACCAGTCTACGTCCTCATCACGAAGGGCTGCAAAGCTGAAGCTCTTTGCGCCTTCAAATCGCGGATGCAAACAGACAAATCCCTGATATTGAAGAAACGGATGCAGTTATACCGTTTTCCGTAGAGTGTCGCTGAAAAACGGAATTTGCGACTGGCGCGTCGAGTCAAACCGTGAAACTAATTTCTGTTAAGTGATTGTAAATAAGGCGACTGGCCCGCATCCCGTCCTCCTACAACTTTGGCACACCAATTGCTTCAAGTGAGCCTAGTCACACAACAGTTTCCCCTCATTCTTCTGTCCTTTTAGCTTTTAGGGTCACGGGAAGAAGCGTTCTTGGCCGATCCATGTCCTTGGCGGACGGTCAAAGTTGTAACCCGGTTTTTTCAAAATCAATCGCGGTCTGAACGTAAACCAAACAGAGCCGGCCGAATTGACCTCCCTTTCAGGGCAATCGGCAAGTCAGGATCACATCACTGGCGCCGGTCCATTGAATCAAAAATCCAATTTCGAGGAACAATGGGTATGAAGAACGATCTTAGATGGCGAGGATTCCTTGCCGGATTCAGCTTGGCGGGTGCGCTGATTGTCATGCTCTTCTGCTGCGGATCAACCGCGTGGGCTCAGGCAACGAGCGGTGACATCGTAGGTACCGTCACCGATAAGCTTGGAGCGTCGATTCCCAACGCTTCAGTTAGCGTGAAAAACACCGAGACCGGAGTTATCACCCAGGGCACCTCGAACTCGGTCGGCGACTTCCACATCCCGAACCTGCTCGCCGGAAAATATGACATTACAGCTTCGGCGAAGGGCTTCGGCTCGTTCACGCTGAAGGGCTTCCAGGTACAGCTCAACAATACTGCGACCGCAAAGATCACCTTGCCCGTAGCGGCATCCACGTCAGTGGTTGAGGTTTCGGCCGAAGCCACAGCGGTACTTGATACCACGACGGTTCAGCTTCAGAGCTCGTTCGAGACAGAAGAGCTTCAGAATCTGCCTACTGCTTCTGTAGGCAACGGTGTTCTCAACCTCTCTCTTCTCGTTCCCGGAGTTGCATCAAGCGGCGCGGTAGGTGCAGGTACAGGTCCTTCGGTGGGCGGCCAGCGTCCCCGCGCGGATAATTACCAGATCGAAGGTATCGACAACAACAACAAGTCAGTCACCGGACCATTGGTCTACGTGCCCAACGACGCGGTCGGTGAGTTTACGGTCGTTACGAACCAATTCTCTCCTGAGTTCGGTCATTCGGCTGGCGGTCAGTTCGATACGGTAGTAGCGAGTGGAACGAACAAGATTCACGGCAAGGCCTACGAGTACTTCCAGAACCGCAATCTGAACGCAGAGAATGCAATCGAGGGCGGCAAAGTTCCAAACCCCCGCTACGACTACAACCGTTACGGCGGACAAGTGGGCGGCCCTGTCCTGAAGGACCGGCTGTTCTACTTTGCCAACTTCGAGCGCCAGACGACCGGCCAGAGCAGCTCTTATTATCTGTGCACGCCGACCGCTGCCGGCTTTTCGACCCTGGGCACCGTTCCCAATCTGAATGCAACCAACCTGGGGATCTTCAGCAAGTACACGCTGGTTTCGCCCTCACAGGTTGACGCCTCGGCTGATAATGCCTGCTTCAACCAGAGCTCGGGTCCACAAAGCCTTACCGTTTACAGTGGCACGGGCTTCAACTCCAGCTTGGGTGGGTTTGGTTCAGGAACTCCTTACGACATTGCGCTTGGAAACTATAACGTTCAGGCGCCGTCGTATTCGAATTTCAACGTGCTGACGACCAGCGTTGATTACAAGATCTCAGAAAAGGACAGTTTCCGCGGTCGATACATCTACAACAAGTTCACTGGAATCGATACTGCAGCAGCTCTCCCGGCTTTCTATCAACCGTTGCCGCAGAGCTTCGACCTCGTCGCTTTGAGCGAATTCCATAACTTTACGCCCAACCTGATTAATGAAGCTCGAATTGGCTACAATCGCTTTTCCAATATCACGCCATCGGGCAACTATAGCTACCCGGGACTCGATTCTTTCCCCACGATGTACATGTACGATGCGGGCTTCCTCGAGATCGGCCCAGACGGAAACGCGCCCCAAACGACCATTCAAAACCTCTACCAGCTCACAGACAACGTCACCTGGATCAAAGGCAGGCACAGTCTGAAGTTCGGTTTTGATGGCCGAAAGTACATCTCACCACAGAGCTTCACACAGCGTGTTCGTGGCGACTACGAGTGGAACTACCTGACCGAGTACCTCCACGATCTGGCGCCCACAGCTTTCGGTGAACGTTCAACCGGCAACTTCTTCTACTACGGCGATCAGACGGCGTTTTACGGCTACGGTAACGATGTCTGGCGCATCACTGAAAAGATGAGCCTGAATTTCGGTCTTCGCTACGAGTTCACTTCTGTTCCCGTGGGTGAGCGAACTCAGGAGCTTAATATGGCCGCGAGCGTGCCGGGAGTGATCGTTTTCTCCAAGCCGAAGCCGCAATACGGCAACATCCTTCCTCGCGTAGGTATCAACTATGCGTTGAATCCCGAAACGTCGATCCGTGCCGGATTTGGCATGGCGAATGACGTTCTCTACGACAACCTGGGCATCCTCTCCTTCCCGCCGCAGTATTCCTCAACCAACGATGTAGGCAGCGGCACGAATCCGAACCCTGGAGACCCAAACTTCCTGACCAACGGTGGTTTGCCCGCGGGCAATGGTTCCCTCGCGACATTTGCCACAATCGCGGATCAGCAGGCTGCCACATCGGCCTATGTTCCAGACCAGAAACTGCCTTACGCTGAAACCTGGACGCTCGGCGTGCAGCACGTCTTTGCGAAGGACTATACCGTTGAAGTAGGTTACGTGGGAACGCGCGGTATACACCTGCCGACACAGAATCAGCTTAACGTGCAGACGAAGACCGATGCCACGCACTTCCTGCCGACTTACATCGGCGAGACGCCGTCGAGCGCAGAACTCGCCGGGCTTTCGAATACCCTCGCAACGATCAACGCCCGCCCGAATCGTGTTCCTTCGTTTGTAACGAATGGCGCAAACTTTACAGGTAAGATCACGACCTTCATGCCGTGGTCAGAATCGAATTACAACGGCCTGACCGCCAGCCTCAACCGCCGCTTTTCCAAGGGATTCCTGCTGGACTTTGCCTACACGTACAGCAAGACGATGGATGATGCCACCGCCGATGTGTTCTCGACCGTGCTCACACCTCGCCGTCCTCAGGACTCTCGCAATGTCCAGGCAGACTATAGCCGTTCCGCTCTCGACCGGACGCATCGCCTGACGCTTGCAGCGGTGTACGATCTGCCTTACTTCAAGTCGTCTGGTTGGCTGATGAAGAACATCGTCGGCAACTGGGAGGTTGCGCCGATCTATACCTACGAATCTCCGGAGTATTACACCGTCCTGTCGGGGGTGAACTCCAACGGAAACGGCGATTCAACGGCAATCGATCGCACGGTCTACAACAAGAGTGGCAAGAGCGGAGTCGGATCGGGAGTAACCAAGATTTATGATCCGGGCCGCGCCAACCTTTGCACTGCGCCTGCGACGACTTGCAATGCAAACCTCGTCGCATACCAGGCCGTGAATCCCGATGCCAGGTACATCACGGCACAGTCGGGCGCTATGCCGACATCGCAGAGAAACACGCAACCGATTCTGCCTATCAACAACCTGGATGCGACAGCGTTGAAACGCTTCAACTTCACTGAGCGCTATTCGCTGGAGTTTGTGGCTGGGGCATTCAATGTACTCAACCATGCCCAGTACATTCCTGGCACGGTCGACAATATCAACTCGCCGGGCTACACCTCGCAGATTCTCTTCCAGACTGCGTCGAATGCCGCGTTTAACCAACCTCAGAAATTCTTCGCAGCCAATGCGCGCACGATGCAATTGGCTCTGAAGTTCTCGTTCTGAGACTCTACACACTCTGAAGAAGCGTCCTGGCGAAATGCCAGGACGTTTCTTTTTGCGCGCCAACTGGCGAACGGGTGCCACTGTTTCAAAGTTAAGGATTGTATTACAGAGTCAAAGCGCGACTAAACACTTACCCCAGGCAAAGTAATCGGCCTTCTTGACGGAGAAGAGATCCAGGTTGGGTTCGCACCGCTCGGGGATTCGCAGTGCGGCCTTCAGCGCGTGGATGTCGGGGAGGACAATGCCGTGTTCGGCACCTTCATGAAGTCCAGTGCGCGGATGAGATAGGTCTTCAACTGGTGGCGGTGTACAACGGCGTCGAGAAAACCCTTCTCAAGAAGAAACTCGGAGCGCTGGAAGCCTTCGGGCAGTTTTTGCCGGATGGTCTGCTCAATCACGCGCGGCCCCGCAAAGCCGATCAGTGCGCCTGGTTCGGCGATGTTCAGATCGCCCAGCATGGCAAAGCTCGCAGTCACTCCGCCGGTTGTGGGGTCGGTCAGCACGCAGATGTAAGGAACGCGTTCATCGTCGAGCTGCGCCAGGGTCGTCGAGATCTTCGCCATCTGCATCAGGCTGACGACGCCTTCCATCATGCGTGCTCCGCCCGAGGCGGCGACCACGATGAGGGGCTTCTTCTCATTGCGCGCACGATCAGCAGCCCGGGCGATGGTCTCACCCACCACCGCGCCCATCGACCCGCCGATGAAGCCGTACTCCATGGCGCTGGCGATCACCTCGTGCGCGCCAATCTGGCCTTTCGCATTCAGGATTGCGTCATCGAGGCCCGTGTCCTGCTGTGCTTTGCGGAGGCGCTGCTTGTAGGCTTTCACGTCGGTGAAATTGAGCGGATCGGTAGAGCGAAGTCCGCCATCAACAAGCTCGTAGCCGGGTTCCAGCAGCAGGTCCAACCGCTGCTTTGCGCCGATCTTGAAGTGGTGCTGGCATTTGGGGCAGACGTTCATGTTGGCCTCAAGGTCAGCCTTCCAGATGGTCTGGCGGCAACCGGGGCATTTTACCCACAGCCCCTCGGTGCGCACAATTTTTTCCTCGTCGCCGTTACCGCCGGAGCCGTCAAATTCGCCGTTCTCGCGCTTAAACCAGGACATATAGCCTCAGCCATTATAGCGAGCCGGAGAGCATTATCGAGTTCAGAGTTCGTAGCTCGAGTTCACCATGGCTTCCCCCAACTGCCAACTCAGAACTACGAACTGTGAACTGCAATTGCTACCAGGTGTAATGGACGCTGTAAGTGAGCGTAGCCTCGCCCTTCGCCGGGACCCGCATTGGGAATTCAAGCATATGGCTGTCGCGTTTTTTGAAGGTTGATGACTTCTCAGTGATCTCCCAGTTCTCGCCTCGATACATGTGCTCGATCACAGCCACATTGACCGGCTGTTGCTTCTGGTTGGTCAGCTTGATCTCAAAGGTCTCATCAAGCATGTGCTTGTTGTAGTCCACGTGGAAATCGGTCTGACGGCGTGAGCCCTTTACGTCAAAAGCTGACCCGGTGGGGATTTTCACACTTTCCTCGCCCGGGGTGTGATCGATCAGGCTTTCGCCAACAAACTCCATCTGTCCGTCGGCATCGCTGCGATAAAGACGCACACGCCCGGCGGGAAGCGGCATGCCCAGATGGTTCGTCTCGCTGTTCTTGATCTCTTCCACGATGAGGACCTTTCTGTTCCCGTTATCGAGACCGTAACCCTGGTTTTGATTCACGTTTCCGGCATAGATCGGCTGCAGCTGCGCACCAAGTCCGTCGTAAATATAGCTGCGGCGCAGCGCCACTCCTGAGGCATCAATGAACTGCAACTGCTTGGTCTCGCCGTCGCGCAGTGTGACGGTGCGGTTGAGATCGTAAAGATGAAAATCGTCGAATGCTTTCTGGGTCACGCCGGCTTCCTGCAGGGAATCCATAGCCTTCGCCATCATCATGGGCCCATTTCTCCCATATCCCCCTTGTTGCGGCTGAAGTTTCGCAACGTCGCCCGCCATCAGCTTGATCCGCGCCTGCGGAAATTCCGTTCCCGACTGATTGTGGATCGTGACCCATCCGAGAAAGTTGGCCTTCTCGTCACCCGTCACATCGAAGGCGCTGGGTGCAACGACGTTATAAGTTGCGGCCCAATCGAAACCGCCGGTGATATAGGCCAGCTCCGCGGAGAAGCGAGCATTGGTTTCGGAGTTGATCTGCCAGCGCAGAGTCGGTTTCAAAAGTAACCCATCGGTTGCAGATGGAAAGAGTGGCGTTCCGGGCAGCTGGAACTGCATTCTGCCGTCGACTTCAATCAGTGGTTGAGCCGATTGGCCGTTCAGCATCTGGCCGTCAAAGCTGTATTCAGCCTGCCGAAAATAGCCCGCGCGAATAATCCTGCCCGGAACAATCTTCGTTCCCTGCGGTGTTGCGACCTGAAAGTCGATGGTCTTGCCTTCATATTTCTGCAGCAGCCATTCCTGGCTTACAACAGCTGAATCGTAGTTCTGCTCGACAACGTGAATTGTCCTTTTGCCCAATGGATCGCGCAGAACGACAGAATCGGGCTCTAGCCGGCTCGTGACCTCGCTGGACGTGATTTCGTTGATCCCGCTATGCAGATCGAGATTGATAAACGTCCGCGCAACCGCAAAATTCTGGTTGTAGATGGTCAGCGCTACCGGCTGTGGCTCCTGCGCAGGTGCGCTCAAAACAGGGATAAGAACCGCAACAACAAGCGAAGTGATCCGCACAATCTTTCCTCCTGAACTGACCTTTGATCGAACAGGAGGGATTAACTTGCAGGCTGGATCACAAAAAAATGCAGAACGAAAGTGCGAGAGGTCAGAACTCGATGCCCTTCTGGGCGAGAATGCCCTTCTGATAGGCATGCTTCACTTCGCGCATCTCCGTTACCGTATCCGCCAGCTCCACCAGCGTTGGATGAGCGTTGCGTCCGGTGAGAATCACGTGGACCATCTCCGGGCGGGTGCGCAGCGTCTCAGCAACTTCGGCGGGATCGAGCATACCGTACCCGATGGCATAGTTGATTTCGTCGAGCACCACCATGTCCCACTCACCCGAAAGAATTGCTTCGCGCGCCTCGGCCCATGCAGCCTGCACCATGCGGATGTCTTCGGGATCCGTCTCCGCTCCGCCCACCTTCACGAATCCTCTGCCCATCTGCTTCAGTACGAAGTTCTGTCCGAATGCCTGCGTGGAATCGAGCTCTCCGTAATGCCACGAGCCCTTCAGAAATTGCAGCATCAGCACACGCATGCCGTTGCCGACGGCGCGCAGAGCTGTGCCCATGGCGGCAGTGGTCTTGCCCTTGCCGGGCCCGGTATTGATGAGGATAAGTCCGCGTCGAGAAGACAGTTCAGAGTTCATGGTTGGCAGTTCAAAGTTGGCGCACCTTGCGCGAATTGCGGTTCAGAACAAGCACCGGGAGAGCGGTTCCTTGACGGCCGGTCCTCGTCAGTGGCCGGAGTGATAAGGGTGGCCTGCGAGGATTGTAAATGCGCGATAGAGCTGCTCTGCCAACACGACCCGAGCCAGCGCATGGGCCAGCGTAAGAGTGCCCAGCGAAAACAGCATTGTCGCACGTTGTCGCGAAGCCTCTGACCAGCCGTCGGCGGGGCCAATGGCGAAGACGATCCTCTGAGCGCCATTGTCGCGCTGACGGCCAAGCCACTCGGCAAAGTTTTCCGAGGTCATCTGCCGCCCGCGGCTGTCCAGCAACACAATAATCATTGGCACGCGGCGCTGTTGCCGGTCGATCCACTCAAACAGCGCCTCTTCGCTCCGGAACGATTCCGCCTGGCAGCGAGCATGGCCAGCGCATCGTTTGAGATACATCGCTCCGAGAGCCTCAAAAGGGTCCTTCGAGGAAGGGCGTGTGCCGATGTGCGCCAGGGCAATCTCCATGGAGCGAAGATACATGATCCGCAACCGTCGAAACCTCGATTGGATTTCGTCTCGCGCCTTAACGCTTTGTGAGATATCCGAAAATCTCTCTACTACTTCTCATATTCGCCTGTGATTCATATCACTGATTCTGTTGTGTTAATCCTTTAGATTGCGAATTGAGACGGGGATGCACGTTTGGCATCTCGCTTGCACTATTACCGCATAAGAACCCTGTTTACCTTGGGATGGTTTTGATCACTTAATTTGAATGGGTGATGGAACCGGACCTTTACTTCAATTGTTGTTCTTAGGCTTCTTTTAACTATTAACCGCGGAACGGACCTAACCCTCCCCAGCTAGACCCGAGACGCCGAGCGCGATAGCGGATCGGGAACTCGCCCCCATGAAGTCCCCCGATCCGGATTCGATTCGGAGGATTTCAATGCGATGCTTTCGGTTGCAACATGCTGCTTTGGCGCTGAGCCTTCTGGTGTTCGTCGGCCTTTTGCTGAACACCTCAGCTCCTGTGCTTTACGCCCAATCCAACATCTCCGGAGACATTACCGGAACCGTGACGGACGCATCTGGCGCCGCACTGCCGAACGCTCAGGTGACTGTCACCAGCGTTGAAAAGGGTCAGGTAAAGACGGTCCTGTCCGATCGCATTGGAGACTATCGTGTCCCTTTGCTTTCACCGGGCCGCTATCAGATTAAGGCCACCGCAAAAGGATTTCAGACCTCGACGGTTCAAGTGACGGTATCGGCCGGTTCCATTACCCCGGTGAATATTGCACTCAGCGTAGGCCAGGCATCGACCACCATCGAAGTGAACAGCGGCGATATCGCGGTGCTGCACGTTGACGATGCACAGATTTCGACCAGCTTCGATCTGCAACAGCTTCAGAACCTGCCGAACCCCGGTGGCGACCTGACGTTTGTGGCTCAGACGACGCCCGGCGCAATCATGAATACCCAGGGCGGCTATGGCAACTTCGCGATTGACGGCTTGCCGGCTACCTCGAACACCTTCACGATGAACGGTGGTTATCAGGGTGATCCGTACCTGAACCTGAACAACTCGGGCGCAACCAACCTGCTACTCGGGCAGAACGACGTTGATACGGTGACGGTGACGACGAACGGCTACGATGCGGCATTCGGCGGACTTGGCGGGGCGCAGGTTAACCAGGTTTCGCGGTCTGGCAGCAACCAGTGGCACGGCAATCTGGACTACCTGTGGAACGGTCGCGCCATGAACGCCAATAGCTGGTTCAATAAGTACTACGGCTCACCGCGGAACTTCGACAATGCCAACCAGTGGGCAGCCGCAATTGGCGGGCCGCTGAAGAAAGACAAGATCTTCTTCTTCATCGATAATGAGGGACTTCATGTCATTATCCCGGTGATCGGCGCCGTCTATGCTCCGAGCCCGACTTGGCAAGCTGCGATTCTGGGCCCCGCGGGTTCTGCACCGGCAGCTTACGCGCCGTACGGCAATCTGGCCGATAACGGCAACTCCGATGAAGCTGCGATGTACAAGACGATATTCAGCTATTACAACAACGCGCGGAACTTTACGTCAGGCTCGCAGGATCCGAACGATCCGCAAACATGGATATTCAATGGCCAGGCAACGAATCTCGCTACGGAGTGGCTGATCAATAGTCGCGTGGATTTCAACCTTGCCCAGAGCGACCACTTGTACATCCACGCCAAGGTGGATCAAGGCATTCAGCCGACGCAGACCAGTTTCCTCAATCCCATCTTTGATGCTTCCAGCCCGCAGCCTTCCTACGAAGGACAGTTGAGCGAGACCCACACATTCACGCCCTACCTTACCAACCAGTTTCTCTTTGCTGCGAGCTATTACAGAGCGATCTTTACCAACACGAACGGAAAGGCGCTGGGCGCTTCCGACGTCCCGTATGTCCTTATTCCTGAGGGCTACGCGACCGGCAGCGGAGATTGGGATCTCGCGGGCAGTACCAGCAATTGGGTTGGTGGCGCTGACTACGCTTTCCCGCAGGGCCGCAATGTAACAGGCTACCAATTCAGCGATGACCTCACCTGGACGAAGGGCAAGAACACCTGGAAGTTCGGATATTCGTTTCGCCGGGATGACATCACCGACTACACGCCGAGCACACGCCAACTCGCATACGGCGGCGCCGAAAACGTCGTGCTGGATCAAGGTGATTTCGCAGCGGGCTTATCCGATGAATGGGTAGAGCGCTTCCCGACGCGGCTCACCGAGCCGATCGCGATGTACGTGGAAGGCTTCTATGCCCAGGATCAATACAAGCCGATGCCGAACCTCACCGTCACGCTTGGGTTGCGCATGGAGCACGATTCCAATCCTATCTGCCGCACCAATTGCGTCTCGAACTTGTCTGAGGATTGGAATCAACTGCCGACAACGAGAGATACTCCGTACAACCAGCTATTTGCTTCGGGCAGGACGCAGGGCCTCTTCCAGGAGCAGCAGCTTGGCTGGCAGCCTCGCTTTGGTTTCTCCTATCTGCCCTTCGGTGCCGGATCGAAAACTACGATCCGCGGCGGTGTCGGACTCTTCAACGACTACTTCCCGGCGCAGATCATGGGCGATCTAATCTCCAACGTGCCGAACGTGAACCGCTTTACGGTGCTGGGTGCAGCGTACGGAGTGCCGATCTCAATGAATCCCAACCGTTCAGACAGTGGGCACGCAATTGCGCTCACGTCGAACCAGGCGCTTTCGGCGCTCTTCCCGCAGGGTGGATACTACAGAAACGCCGCCGGCACCTGCCCTGATCCGATGAGCATCTACTGTGCGACCGGAGGTGTATTCAGCAGGCCGACTGCCTTCGGAACGGCGCACAAGATCTTCCTGCCCGCCTATGACGAGTGGAGCCTGGCGATAGAGAACCAGATCGCTCGGAACACGGTGCTTGCAGTGCAATACGTGGGCAACCGCTCATATCACCAGCCGGTTTCATACCTTCCAAACGCTTATTGGGCTCCGAACGGCGCTCCTGGCTCCAACGCGTCGCTTCCGAAAGCGCGCCCGAATGCGGCATTGGGCTCGGTCACCGAGTTTGCCAGCGGCTCCTGGTCAAACTTCAATGGACTGCAGGCGACACTCACCAGCCGTTTGAATTGGCTGACGATGCAGGTCAACTACACCTACGGTCACGCGCTGGATACGACCTCGAACGGCGGCTTCAACGCGTTCGGTGTCAACGCCAACGGCCAGATCAACGCCAACAACCTGGCGCAGAACTACGGCAACGCGGACTATGACGTGCGCCAGTACATCAGCGCAAACTATTCGATCCGCGTTCCCTATTTCGGTGGACCGCACGTGCTGACAGATGGATGGCAGATCGCCGGTACCATCTTCCACAACACAGGCTATCCGTTCTCGGTAACCGACAACACCGGCCAGGTAGCATACGGAAATGCGCCGCTGGCCAAGCAGCTCGACAATAACTTCAATCACCACTGCGGCGGCTCGGCGCACGTGTCCACGCCTTGCGGCTTCGCCTCGCACTTCACCAACTCCACCGACTACGGCCAGCAGCGTCGTAACCAGATTTATGGCCCTAACTACACTGACTTCGACATGGATCTTTCGAAGAGCTTCCACGTCGTGCCGAAGTACGAATCGATGAAGCTGAAGGTCGCGGTACAGTTCTTCAACACCTTCAATCACGCGAACTTCCAGATCCCATTGAATGACGTGAACTCGTCGGGACTCGGAACCATCACTTCAGCAGCAAGCACGCCGACTTCAGTTCTCGGAGCATTCCTCGGCGGCGATGCTTCGCCGAGGTTGATCCAGTTGAAGGGGAGTTTCATCTTCTAACGTTAACCAGTCGAACTTCGCAGAAAGGGCGCTCTCGGAGCGCCCTTCCTGCTTGAAGTGCAATCTAAATATAGGAAAACATTTGGTTAAGTCAGGCGGTGCATTGGCGCCAGGATCTCCGCCATGCATGTTCACCGTCTTCCAAGATTCCAAAATCGGAATTTTGGACCCTGTTTATCCAATTATTCGTAGTCGGCTCTGACAAGAAGCGTGCTCCGAGATCCCTCCTAAATCCTTGTTTCATCATTGGATGATTTCGTGCGGCTGCGAAATAATCCGAATGGCATTCATCGTGCATTCTTCCCTCTGTGCGTTTGTCCCCGCACCTTCCCAGCACGCCTTTAGGGACGAAAGACAGAACTAGATTGATTGAGGTTAAGCGTGGTGCAGCTATGCCCCTAAGGCGGGTACACGCCCGCATTTGGTTAAAAGGCCAACCAAGGGGCGAAAAGACACAATAAGCGAATCGCTTGAGAACCTCACACGGGTGGGGCTTTTTCGATTTGTCACGAATTTGGAGGAGCAGTTATGCGTTTTATGCATTCAAACAAGGCGGTTTTGGCGTTAGCGCTGACGATGCCTGTTGCCTTGGCGTTCTTGATGCTGACACATCCGGTCAACGCCCAATCCAACATCTCCGGAGACATTTCCGGAGCCGTGACGGACGCGTCCGGCGCTGCACTGCCGAATGCCCAGGTGACTGTCACCAGCATTGAAAAGGGCCAGGCAAAGGCGGTCCTCACCGACCGCGTGGGCGACTATCGCGTGCCCTTGCTCTCGCCCGGCACCTATGAAGTAAAGGCATCCGCAAAGGGATTTGCGACGGCGACTACGAAAGTGACGGTGACAGCCGGCACGATCACGGCTGCGAACCTCGCCCTGAGCGTCGGCCAGGCGTCGACAACGGTGGAAGTGAGCGGCGGCGAGATCGAGGTGCTGCACACTGATGACGCACAGATTTCCACCAGCTTCGATCTGAATCAGCTCCAGAACCTGCCGAACCCCGGCGGCGACTTGACGTTCGTAGCGCAGACCGCTCCCGGCGCGGTAATGAATACGCAGATGGGCTACGGCAACTTCTCGGTGAACGGTTTGCCGGGCACCTCGAACACCTTTACCATGAACGGTGGATATGAGGGCGATCCGTACCTGAACCTGAACAACTCCGGCGCAACCAACCTTCTTCTCGGTTCGAACGACGTCGAAACGGTTACGGTCACGACAAACAGTTATGACGCTGCCTTTGGCGGCCTGGGCGGCGCGCAGGTAAACCAGGTTTCGCGCTCGGGCGGCAACAAGTTCCATGGCAACGCGACCTACCTCTGGAACGGGCGAGCGATGAATGCGAACAGCTGGTTCAACAAGTACTATGGTTCGCCGCGCAACTTTGACAATGCCAACCAGTGGGCAGCCGCGATCGGCGGACCTATCAAAAAAGACAAGATATTCTTCTTCGCCGACTACGAAGGCCTTCACGTCATCATTCCGCTGATCGGTCCCGTGTATGCACCCAGCCCGCAATTCCAGGCGGCGATTCTTGGACCATCCAGAACCGATCCGCCTCTCGATTACAACAACCCCAATGGCCTGGTCCCTTATGGAAACCTGGCAGCCAATGGCCTCTCTGCAGAGGCTCCGATGTATCAGTCGATCTTCAATTACTACAACAATGCCCGGAATTTCACCTCCGGCTCGCAGGATCCCACCGATCCGGACACCTGGATCTTCAATGGCCAAGCGACCAACCTCGCCACGGAATGGCTGATCAACAGCCGGGTGGACTTCAACCTCGGCACAAGCGATCATCTTTATATCCACGCAAAGGTGGATCAGGGGGTCCAGCCGACACAGACAAGCTTCCTCAATCCGATCTTCGACGCGCAGAGCCCTCAGCCTTCCTATGAAGGTCAGCTGAGCGAGACTCACACTTTCACCCCGAACATTACCAACCAGTTCCTCTTCGCGGCCAGCTACTATCGGGCGATCTTCACCAATACGCACGGCATTACCCTTGGGCAGTCCAATCTTCCCTATGTTCTGATCCCTGAAGGGTTCGCGTCGGGCTGCGTGACGGACCAAAGCGGCAATAATTGCGTTCGCACATTCGACTGGGATAATTCTGGCAACAGTCAAAACTGGATCGGCGGCGCGGACTATGCCTTCCCGCAGGGCCGCAACGTGACCGGTTACCAGTTCGGCGACGATCTGAGCTGGACGAAGGGCAAGCACAACCTGAAGTTCGGTTATGCCTTCCGCCGCGACGACATCACGGATTACACCTCGAGTGAACACAACATCACCTATGGCGGCGGCGAGAACTTCGTCCTGGATCAGAGCGACTTTGCCGCAGGCTATTCGGATGAATGGGCGGAGCGCTTCCCGCAGCGCCTTTCTCAGCCCGTTGCGCTCTATGTAGAGGGTTTCTATGGGCAGGATCAATGGAAGGTAGCGCCGGGCCTGACGATGACGTTCGGGCTCCGTCTGGAGCACAACTCGAACCCGCTCTGCCGCACCAACTGCGTCTCCAATTTTTCTGAGGATTTCAACTCGCTGCCTACCTCACAATCGACTCCGTATAACCAGTTGATCTCTTCCGGCATGGAGAAAGCCTTCTTCAACCAGCAGGAAGTGGCGTATGAACCCCGCATCGGGTTCGCGTTCCAGCCCGGAGGCTCAGGCTCCAAGACCACGATCCGCGCGGGTTTCGGCATGTTCGCCGATTACTTCCCGGCGCAGATCATGGGCGACTTGGTTTCGAACATCCCTGAAGTGAACCGGTTTACGGTTCTCGGCGCGGCTTACGGCAACGCAATCACGCTGGATGCAAGCCGGCCCGACAGCGGCCATTCCCAGGCAGTCGCGTCAAACGATGCGCTGAATGCACTATTTACTACTGGTGGCTACTACAAAAACGCCGCGGGCACCTGCCCTGATGCGACGAGCCTGTATTGCGCCACGGGTGGAGTCTTCACCCGGCCGACCTTTATATCGGTCGCGCATAGTGTCAAGCTCCCAACATACGAGGAGTGGAGCTTGGCCGTCGAGCGCGAGGTCGCGAGAAACACGGTGGTCTCGGTGTCTTACATTGGCAACCGCTCTTACCACCAGCCAACCCAACGGCTGCCCAATGCATATGACGCCTCCGGCACTATCGCGTCGCTGCCCACAGCCCGTCCGAACAGTTCGCTCGGCTCCGTCACCGAGTTCTACAGCGGCAGCATCTCCAACTTCAACGGCTTGCAGGCTACGGCCACCAGTCGCCTGAACTGGCTCACCCTGCAGTTCAACTACGCCTACGGGCATGCGCTCGACACCAGCTCCAATGGCGGCTTCAATGCCTTCGGTGTAAACGCCATCGCCCAGATCAACCCCTACAACCTCCAGCAGAACTACGGCAACTCCGATTACGATACGCGGCATTACATCAGCGCCAACTACGCGATCACAATTCCGCATTTTGGCGGTCCGAGGGTCTTGACGGACGGCTGGCAGTTCGCCGGCACCATCTTCCACAACACCGGCTATCCCTTCTCGGTCACGGATAATTCTGGTGCAGTCACCTACGGCTCCGTTCCGCTGGCCATGCAGCTCGACAACAACTTCAACCATCACTGCGGCGGCGGCGCACATGCCACCACACCGTGCGAGTTTGCCTCTCACTTCGCCAGCGCCACCGACTTCGGACAGCAGCGTCGCAATCAGCTGTTTGGACCGAACTACACAGACTTTGATCTCGACCTTTCGAAGAGCTTCAAAGTCGTGCCAGGCTGGGAATCAGCCAGGCTGAAAGTCGCGGCTCAGTTCTTCAATACGTTCAATCACGCGAACTTCCAGATTCCTTTCGCGGACGTGAATAACTCCGAGAGCGGCATCATCTACTCCGCGGCAAGCACACCGACTTCAGTTCTGGGTGCGTTCCTCGGCGGCGATGCTTCGCCCAGGTTGATCCAGTTGAAAGCCAGCTTCGTATTCTAGGCGAAGCTGCGCTAAAAATAACAGACCGGGAGCCACAACCACACGGCTTCCGGTCTTTTTTTCTGTGTTGTCGCGAAGACTTTGGGACGCTGATCGTGGTGTGAACGAACCATCAAGCCCGAGGCGCAGATTTCTTGCTTGGCTTTTTCGCGGTCACTTTCCTGGCTATCGGTTTTTTAGCGGCAGGCTTTTTCGTTTCCTTTTGAATAGCGGTCTTCCTTGGTTTCTTCTTCGATTCTGAGTCGGCAGTTGCCTTGCCACGGGCCGCGCGGGTCTTTGTGGCAAGCGCCTCTTTCAGCTCCGCGTCGAATTCTGCTGGCGTGAGCGGGCGTGCCGATTTGCGCAACCGCTCGATATCGTAAAAGGCGCGACGCTCAGTGAGAAACACGTGCGCGACGAAATCAACATAATCCAGCAGAATCCAATCGCCATGGCGACGTCCCTCAACAGAGTGGGGCATCGCGCCGAAATCCTTTTTCAAACGATATTCAATCTCATCGGCGATGGCGATGGCCTGTCGATCATTGGTAGCCGAAGTAATCAGGAAAAAGTCAGATAGTCCGGAGTCGATTGGATCGAGCTCGAGAATGCGGGTATCTTCGCCTTTTTTATCTTCACAGGCCGCGGCTGCGGCTTGAACGAGAATGCGGGTCTGTTCGTGCGCCTGGGTTGTGCTCATGCAGCGGAATTTCTCTCCTCGCTCATCCTAGTCTCTGGATTCGGCACCGGCAAGCCGGGGTTGCTTTGGACCCCGCGGAAAACCGCGCGGGGTCACTCATGACGGTAAAGGCCATGCTCTGCGATGTACTCGCAAACCGCATCAGGTAGCAGCTCGTGCCCTACACAACGGCGATCGATCGCCGCACTCACCTGGCTCCGAATATCCGAAGCGCTGATCTCGATTTCCAGTCCCGGCAGCAGATAGAACGGCGTGGAGCCTCCTGCCGCGCTGCGAAGCGTAAATATTCGCAAATGCACTTCTGCAACATCTTCAACCGCTGTATCCTCCGCGATCGTCATGCCTTCAGGCAGGATCGCGGCGAGATCTTCAAGGGGCTGGCCTGGTCGCGAAGCGACGATCAGCGGGGCCACAACAGGAATCTCCGCACCGCGATACCAGCGGCGAAGGTCGAGCAGGGAGTCGGCACCCATCAGCGTGAAGAGGGTCACTGATGCAAACTGCTGGCGCAGGCGCACAAGCGTGTCGAATGTGTAGTTCGGCCTGCCGCCCGGGTCAGGTGCGTCCGCAAACGAAATGGCAAACTGGTGCTGCCCCTTGATGGCCAGCTCGGTCATGGCCACGCGGTCTTCGAAGCTCGCGGTCGAGCCAACCGGCTTCAAGGGTTGAACACCCACCGGAGCAAAGAGAACTGTATCCAGATGCAAAGCTGCCTGTGCCGCCCGTGCCACCCCAATGTGACCCAGATGAGGAGGATCGAAGCTACCCCCAAAGAAGGCGACTCGCCGTCTCTCATTCGCTGGCTCAGGCATGGGTTCATGGTACGGCATCTCGCAACCCGTGACTGCTCTTGAGTTAATGCAGGGCGACCGCTCCAGACGTCCGTATCTAACTAAGCCCGTTGGTGTCGGCACAACTCCACTCTGAAATTGCATTCATGCGATTCTCTGCTAGCATCATTCTCACGATGCGATATGTGATAGCGGTTTTTGCCCTGGTCGGCGCCGTGGTTTCGGGCCTGGCGCTTCAGGTGCACTACACCGTGGGAACCACACCGTGCTCGATCAACGAGAAGTGGGACTGCGGCGTCGTCAATCACAGCTCTTATTCCATGATTCAAGGTATTCCAGTGGCGATCATTGGTATCGCGGGGTACCTTGGGCTGGTTTGGCTTGGACTGGCGCGCCAACGCGCGGCACTTACCCTGGCAGCGGGAGTGGGATTGGCATTCTCTCTCTATCTGGCGCATGTCGAGCGCGACATACTCGGCGTCTGGTGCCTCTACTGCGTCATCTCGCTCGCGGATATCGCGCTGATCATGATCATGGGTTTCATCTGGCTTATCGCCGATGCAATCCATCGGCAGCGCAGACGCTGGTAAACTTGAACTAAGCACATGTTCAAGGAAAAATACGCGCGCTGGATGTACGACTGGGAAACCCGGCTCACCACGCGTGACGAAAATCGTGTTGTGCGGCCGCTGGAGTGGGGCTTCGAGTTTATCGAGCCGTTTCTTGAGGCCCACGGATTCAGCGCTGCCATCCCGACTCCTGAATCGATGCGTGATCCCGCCGCCGCGGAATCTGCGATGGCGCGCCTCAATCAGCTCCTCATCCGACACAGTGATGTATTCTTCGGCTACGAGAAGCCGACCGACTTCCGTCTCGAAGACCGCCACCCGGAACTGTTTCCTACCAATGTGCGGCCTGAAACGCTTGCCAAGGATGCCGAGATCAAGCGCCTCGGCGCCGAGGGCAAGACCCCCTCGGCGCAGTTTTTGCGCTTCACTTCGCCCGAGCGGACGCCTTATCCCGAAAACGACCTGGTGAATGCGCGATGGTATCCCGCACCCGAGCACAAGGATCCCAGGCGGCCCAAACAAGCCATCGTGGTCATGCCGCAATGGAACGCGGATGCTTTCAGTCATAACTCCCTGTGCTCGATCTTCAATCGCATGGGAATCTCCGCGCTGCGGTTGTCCAAGCCTTACCACGACATTCGCCGGCCGATCGAGCTGGAGCGGTCAGATTACGCAGTCAGCGCCAACATCGGCCGCACCCTCTCCGCGTGCCGCCAGGCCGTTGTCGACATCCGCTGCTGCATCGACTGGCTTGAAGAGCAGGGTTACGAGCACTTCGGGGTGCTGGGCACGAGTCTCGGATCGTGCTATGGGTTTTTGGCGAGCGCGCACGATCCACGCATTCGTGTGAATGCTTTCAATCACGCGTCGACAGCATTTGGAGACGTAGTGTGGGCGGGGCAGAGCACCCGGCACATCAAGCAGGCGCTTGACGACGCTGGAATGACCCAGGACCGGGTGCGAGCGTTATGGTCGGCCATCAGCCCAGTGAGCTACTACGATCGCATTGCCAGCGCGAAGGCCGGCGGACCCGAAAAGAAAGTTTTGCTGGTCTACGCGAATTACGACCTGACATTTCCCAAAGAGTACTCGCTGCAGGTTGTCGAAGCATTCACACGCGTTGGCCTCAATTACGAGAAGCGCGTTCTTCCTTGCGGCCACTACACCACCGGCGAGACGCCGTTCCAGTACATCGACGGCTGGTACATGGGTTCATTCGTACATCGCGCCTTCAAGGAACTGCGCAGAGAGAAAGCCGCTGGTGCCGCCACCTCCCAGTCCGTGCCCGAAGCCGAAGAAGACCTGGTCTCGCGCTAAGCCATCGCGTATGCGGGATTTGTCATGCCGCGCGTGGCCGAGGGATCCGCGGTTGCTCTTCTTACCGGTTGCGGACCAAACACTGGGATCGCTGAGACGCCCGTTCTAAAGTTCTAATCACCGAATCGCATCCAGATTCAGTCGCAGCAGCTTGCCCGGATCAAGATAAGCGCCTTCCCAGCGAACAGCCCAATGCAGATGCGGTCCTGTCACGCGTCCCGTTGCGCCACTGAGCCCCAGCTTGTCGCCCGTCGCAACCTGCTGCCCTTCGTGTACATCGATCTGGCTGAAATGCATCGACACCGTGTACAGCCCCAGGCCGTGGTCAATGATCACGCAGTTGCCCTCGTAGTAGAGCGGCCGCGCCAGCACCACGACGCCGCTGTTTGATGCGCGAACCACGGTCCCCTTCGGCGCACGAAAATCCATGCCCTTGTGGATACTGGCCAGCTTGCCGTTGAACATTCGGCGGGTTCCAAAGCTGTCAGTCGGCTGCGCGAGGACCGGTGCACGAAAGCTCCCATGCCATAGCGGCTCGGGTGCACTTGTCGCGAATGCCTTCACTTTGAGATCGGCGTCTGCTGCGATCACTTTCTGCTCTTCCGGCCCCGGCTCAACGAACTTCGGTTGCACGGTGAGTGCGCCGGTTCTGTAGTGCGCGGGATGAATCTCAATGGTCTGGCTGAGGTCGAGTGGGCCGCCGTTCGCGAGCTGCACGCTGATCTGAAGCGTGGAAGGTCCCACGGCTCCTTCCACGTCAACTCCGGCGAGTGCGATCCACGTTTCCCCGCGCTGAAAGAACTCAATCTTCTTGCCGAGCCATTCGCTGCTGATGCTCTTCGCATTCGGTGTTGAGATGACAATCAGTTCGGGGGAGCCGGCTTCGACAACGGCCGGTGTAAGCGACACGGCAGATTTCACGGCGGCATGCTGCGGCGGAGCGCTGATTGCAGTGAATGCAAAGAAGCACGCGAGCGCAACAAAACGAGAGCCGATCATGCGTCCAGCATAACCGGCTTCGTTGTTCTCTCGCAGAGGGGCTGATCTATTTAGGTGCAACTTTGCTGTTGTGCTTCTGGCGATAGATCTGGCGACTGGCCCCATTCTGCTCATGATTGATTTGTTTCTTTTCCTGGCCTGTCAGCTTGCCACCGTTGGCCTGGCGGTCGGCATGGACCTGCTGGTTGATTCCCTGCTCGCGGTTTTCGGTCCTGGCGGCTTCCCCGGCAGTCATCTGGCCGCTCTTAATGCCCTGCGCGATGCGGTCCTGCTGATTTTCGCGGCGCTGGCCGACTTCGTTGTTGCCATAGTGCGCAGTGTTGGTATTGTGCTTGTCGTCGTAGATGGACTTGCTCATGTTGTTCTGCTGCTTATTCACCTGCTGGCGTTCCTGCGTGGTTAGCTTGCCGCCGTTAGCCTGACGATCGTCCTTAATCTCGCGATTTACATTGGCTTCGTGCGATTCCAGATTCTTGGTCTCGCCGGCGGTCAACTGGCCAGACTGCACGCCGTTGGCGATGCGGTCCTGCTGATCCTGGCGGCGATCGTTGACCGAGCCTTCCTTCGGCTGGGTGGTTGTGGGTTGAGCAGCGGGAGCGGTCTGCTGGGCGAATAGCGGTGCCGAGGCGAACAATGTGGCCAGGGCAAGTATGGGCAGTGTGCGTCGCATGGTTCCTCCAGGGCCTCGTCTACTGATCTCCGGCCCGATGTTGTGTCCAGACCCATGCTTCCCTAAAAAGTTTTCGCGTGTCTGAGTAAAGTTTTCCCGTCCGCAAACGAAGGTAACCGGCTAGGTGCCTTGGAAGTCCGGCTCGCACCAAGGATATGGAAAGTTGTGTAACCCGCGGAAACAATGGTCAATCAAAGGTATGTATGCCTTTCCGAAGTGCCTTTCCCGTCGGCCGCCTGTTTACTTCACTGCTTGCCTTTGCGCTGGCGAAGGGGCTGGTACTAACAGTTTCGGGTCAGGCTGCACCGCCGGGTGTGCCCGCGCAGCGTGTTCCGGTGCTGGTGGAGCTCTTCACTTCGGAAGGATGTTCTGATTGCCCCCCGGCCGACGCCCTGCTGACGAAGCTCGATGCCACGCAGCCCATCTCCGGTGTGCAGGCGATTGTGCTCAGCGAACATGTGACGTATTGGAATCACCAGGGCTGGAGCGATCCGTTCTCGTTCGATGCGATGACGGCGCGACAGGAAGAATATTGCCGCCGCTTCGGTCTCGATTCCAATTACACGCCCCAGATGGTGGTCGATGGAACTCAACAGTTTGTCGGCAGCAATGCCCCTGCCCTGATTGCAGCAATCGAGAAAGAAGCAAAGATACCCAGTCTGAATCTTGCGATCGAAGGTGCACGTTGGGAGCAAGGGACCGCGCACTTCTCAATCCACGCAAAAGCTCCTGCCGGCGCAAAACTCGTTGCGGTCCTGGCCGCCGATGCAACGCACGAGGAAGTATCCGGCGGGGAAAACTCCGGCCGCACGCTGCACCACACTGCAGTCGTTCGTGTGATGAAAGAGTTTGGCGCAGATGCTACCGATGGCCGGGAACTGACTCTGCCCGGCGGCCCTTTGACACATAAGAACGAAGCCAGCGGCCCTGTGCGTGTAGTCGTCTTCCTCGTTGATCACAAAACCGGCCACGTTCTCGGCGCAGCAGAGCAAACGCTGCAGCGGTGAGCAGATGCAGGGGGAAGAACGACCGACTGGCTCCAATCCATTGTTTGAAGACGTGACAGAAAGCCCTGACGGACGCATCCCTCCAAGTTGTAAATGCCTACGTGGTTCGTGTAGTGGCTTGCCACGATCAGGTCGCGGGAGAACGCGTTCCAATCGAGAGTTCCAGCGCCTAAACCTGGCGGCGAATCTCCGTAGGTGCTTCCGACGGAAATTGCCTGCGCGTTCCACCCGAGCGACCAGATCATTCCTGCACCCACTTCGCGCACGTCACTCGTATAGAGCATCAGGTATTCTTCATTGCCGCGGACGTCCACGGTTCCGAGCACGCGATCGAAAGCAGTGGAGTGGGCACTCCGCTCAGCTGGAAGATAGGGCATCTGGTAAGTCTGGACAACATAACCGCGACGCTGAAGCTCTGCGATCATCGCGGAATATGCACGCCGTGCCTCGGCGAGACGATGGCCATTGAGACAGTTCCGCAGGAGCATCGCAAAGAAACGCCAACGATGGGCTTTGATGTCAGCCAATTCACCAAAGTTGGGTTCGATATCCAATCCCACTGCGGCCCACTGCAACCCATTTTCGTCTGTCCATGTTTCAAATTCTGTTATGCGGGCAGCAGCTTTCAAAGTGTTGTCTGCGTTCAGGAAGCAGCCGTCCTCCGGCGCCAACTCGATCCACGCAATTACGGGAACGCCGTCTTAGTTGAGGCGATGCACCACCCCAACCCGCTCCGGCGAGAAGTCAACAAGGCAATCACGCTGGAATCGGCAAAGAGAGTCTGCATCTGAGCAATGCCTTGATCACAGCACGCAAAGCCAAGTTGCGGACGAGTGCCCGGGCCCCGGACACGAATATCTGATGCCTCATCGGTCGCGCCGAACGCTCGTTGCGCAAATGTGAAGCCGGCTGTGCAAACGAGCAATGGAACAAGGAAACCCGGCAGGCGTTTTGGGAAGTAAACTTCATGAGAGCCCACGCGTGTTGGCCGTACTTCCAGCATAGCTATGGATTGCTTTTCCGCAGCGGTCCAGGGCGCCACGTCAAACCGCCGCAGATTTCAGATTCTGCGCAGGGGACGGACGGGCTAAAATTCAAACATGACTGACCGCATGGCCCTTTCCCTGGCCCAAGCCGACCCTGAAGTTGCCGCCGCCGTTGACCACGAGACCCTCCGCCAGCACGAAGGCCTGGAGATGATAGCCAGCGAAAACTTCGTATCCGAAGCGGTGCTCGAGGCTGCCGGCTCGGTGTTTACCAACAAATATGCCGAAGGCTATCCGGGACGCCGCTACTATGGCGGTTGCGAGTACGCTGACGTGGTAGAGAATCTTGCGCGCGACCGTGCCAAGCAAATCTTCGGCGCGGAGTTCGCCAACGTTCAGCCGCATTCGGGCTCGCAGGCCAATGCATCGGCCTACATGGCGGTACTCCAGACCGGCGACACGATCCTTGGCCTCGACCTCGCCCATGGCGGCCATCTGACCCACGGACACAAGCTGAGCTTCAGCGGCAAGCTCTATCACACCACCTTTTACACCGTGCGGCGCGATACCGAAGTCATCGATTACGACGAACTCGAAACCATCGCCGAGCGCGAAAAGCCGAAGGTCATCATCGGCGGCGCCAGCGCCTATCCCCGGTTATGGGACTTCGCGCGTATGCGCCAAATTGCCGACAAGGTTGGTGCCAAGTACATCTTCGACATGGCGCACATCGCCGGACTCGTAGCCGGCGGATCGCACCCCTCACCTGTGCCTCATGCCCACATCACGACCACCACCACGCACAAAACACTGCGTGGACCGCGTGCTGGATTGATTCTCTGCGGCAAGGATTTTCAAGTCGGCCAGAAGCCTGAGCAGACGCTCGGCAAGGCCATCGATATGGCCGTGTTCCCAGGCCAGCAGGGCGGACCGCTGGTACATATCATCGCTGCCAAAGCAGTGGCATTTGGAGAGGTCCTGCGGCCCGAGTTCAAGACCTACGCTGCGCAGATTGTGACCAATGCAAAGGCGCTGGCGCTGGCAATGCAAGAAGCAGGTTATCGTCTGGTCTCCGGCGGTACCGACAATCACCTGCTGCTGGTGGATGTCTTCGAAAAAGGAATCCTCGGATCGGAAGCGGAGCTTGCTCTCGGCAAGGCGGGCATCACTGTCAATAAGAACGCCATTCCCTACGACACTAATCCGCCGCTCAAGCCTTCCGGCATCCGTATCGGCACGCCGGCACTTACGACGCGCGGCATGAAGGAACCCGAGATGCGCATTATCGCAGCTTGGATTGCCAAAGCTCTCGACAAGCGCAATGACGATGCGGCGCTCGAGCGCATCCGTCACGAGGTTGCAGAACTTGCGAACAGGTTCCCGCTCTATGCATGGCGCCGCCAGGGAGTTGCAGTCAACGCCTAACTCGCTGTAAAGCCGCACTTATCGGGTACACGTGCAACTTGCCAACCATCGCCGGGTTTCATGTAGTGTGTTTGAAAACGGCTTATCGGGATTCCTCAAACGCAGCGACCCTGCTTTCCGGTAGGCGTGTGGAGGATCATCATGCGTGCAGCAACTCTTGTAGTGACGGCATTGCTGGCCATGTCATTGACTGCAATTGCGCAACAATTCCCGGAGGCTCATGGTAAGCCGGCGCCCCCGCCATCGCACGGACCGGCTCCGTACAAGGCGCCCAAGGCAGCACCAGCGCACAAGACAAACGACATCAAAGCGCCCGAACAGAATCCGGAGCAGCATCCCCAGCCGCCTCAACAGCGAAACTACAGCGACAAGCCCGGCCATCCCAATGCACCGCACGTTGATCCAGGCAATCATTGGGTCGGGCACGACACCGGTCGCAACGACGCGAATTACCATCTCGATCATCCCTGGGAGCATGGTCGCTTCAGCGGTGGATTTGGACCGTCCCACGGATGGCATCTCGCGGGTGGCGGCCCAAACCGGTTCTGGTTCAACGGGTGGTACTGGAGCGTTGCCCCGTCTGACTTTGCTTTCGCTGGCGATTGGGACTGGGCCGGTGACGACATCGTCATTTATGAGGATCCGGATCACGATGGCTGGTACCTGGCCTACAACGTGCGCCTCGGAACTTACATCCATGTCATGTATCTCGGACCTCAATAACTGGCGTACGTAAGTTGAGCTGAAAAGAGAGGGCAGGTTACTCGGCCTGCCCTCCTCTCTTGTGCAAACAGGAGCGTGCCGGCATCGCGCATGTACATCACGCGATGCCAGGCGATAATATGGTCAGTCCGATGAGAGCTGGCGCACGCTTGTCGTGAATTACCAGTCCTATATCAAACCCATCTGGCTATCTCAAGAGGAGTGGCATGAACGCCTTCGTGGCCCGTCCTGATGTTCTCCGCCCTGATGCGTCCCGGATATTTTCCAGCCTTCGATTCTTCATCCTTCTTCTCATCGCAATCTCCGTCTCCGCTCCGCTTGGTTTGGCCGCGCCGGCGCCCATCGTGCTCACAGGCGCCGATCGTCGAGCATCGATCTCGCTCAATGGAGAGTGGGCGTCCATCGTCGATCCATATTTCTCCGGCCTGTTCAGCTTTCATCACGAAGAGAAGAAGAATGGCTTCTTCATGAATTACAAGGCCAAGCCAGGCGATCCTTTCCCAACCGAGTACGACTTCTCCAAGGCGCCAAAGCTCAAGGTTCCCGGCGACTGGAACACACAGCGTGAGTCCCTGATGTATTACGAAGGTCCTATCTGGTATGAGAAAGACTTTACTTACGAGCCCAAGCCGCATACTCACGTGTTTCTGCACGTTGGCGCGGCTAACTATCACTCATGGTTTTGGGTAAATGGACAAAAAGTCTGTGAACACGAAGGGGGCTTTACAGCATTTAATTGCGAAGTCACGCAGGCTGTCCATAGCGGCAACAACTTCGTCGTCGCGGCCGTCGACAACACCCGCCACGAAGACAATGTGCCGACCCTCGAGACGGATTGGTGGAACTACGGCGGCCTCACCCGAGAAGTGACGCTGATCCAATTGCCTGAATCGTTCATCGATCAGTACGATTTGCACCTGAGCCGCACCGAAGATGGCGTGATCGAGGGTTGGGTGCACGTCGTTGGCGCTCAGTTGGGCGAGAAAGCAGAAGTTGAAATTCCCGATCTGCAAGCGAAGGCCACTGCGGATACCGACGCAGATGGACGCGCTTCACTGCACTTTAACGTGAGGGACCTGGAGCGCTGGACGCCTGAGTCTCCGAAGCTCTACAAGGTCGCAATTCATGCCGGTCAGGATTCGATCAACGAGTTAATCGGCTTTCGCACAATCGAGACGCGCGGCACCGAGATACTGCTCAACGGCAAGCCCGTCTTTCTGCGTGGCGTCTCAGTCCACGCCGAGGCGCCCTATCGTACCGGCCGCGCCTGGTCTGACAGAGATGCGGAGACATTGCTCGGCTGGGCCAAGGAGCTCGGTTGCAACTATGTGCGCGTGGCCCACTACCCCCACGATGAAACCATGCTGCGCGCAGCCGATCGCATGGGGCTGCTGGTGTGGTCAGAGAATCCTGTCTATTGGGCGCTCCAATTCGACAATCCAAAAGTGCTGGCCAAGGCCGAGCAGCAGCTCGACGAAGAGATCAATACCTCGCGCAATCATGCCGCTATCATTCTCTGGTCGATGGCGAATGAAACGCCCAATACCCCAGCGCGCACGCAATTCATTGAGACGTTGGCCACCCGCGCCCGCGGTCTAGATCCAACGCGATTGATCACGGCCGCATTGCTGGTTCGTGCCCAGGGCAATACGAAAATCGTTGATGACCCGCTCGGACAGGCTCTCGACGTGATCGGTATCAACGAATATATAGGCTGGTATGAAGGCCGTCCCGAGAGCGCCGATACAACCCAGTGGCAAATCGCTTATCAGAAGCCGGTGATCGTCAGCGAATTCGGCGCAGGCGCGAAGGCCGGATTACATGGCGGCGAGAACGAACGCTGGACGGAGGAATACCAGGCCAGCGTCTTCCGCCATCAGTTGCCGATGCTGAACAAGATTCCGCAACTCAGAGGCATGAGCCCGTGGTGCCTCATGGATTTTCGTTCTCCGAACCGCCCCCTGGTCGGCATCCAGGACGAGTTCAACCGCAAAGGATTGATCTCGGATCAGGGCCAGAAGAAAGCAGCCTTCTACGTTCTGCAAAAGGCCTACAAGGATAAGACAATCGGAAGACCCGATTGAATTCACGGCAGTTTCACGCATGTAAGCTATAAGTCGATCGGCGCTTGCGTGGTGGCGATGATATATCCTCTTTTTATGTCGATTGAATCTATCCTTGCAGAAATAGATGCGGAGATTGCGAGACTTACCCAAGTCCGTTCTCTGCTTGCAGGTTCTCGAGCCGTTACCACGTCGGGATCCAAAAGTAAGAACAGCAAGGCGCCCGCCAAGAAAAAGAAGCGCGTGCTAAGCGCCGATGCGCGCAAGCGGATTGCCGATGCACAGCGCAAGCGCTGGGCAGCTCAGAAGGCAAAGAAGTAGATCGCGTTTTCCGCAACGCTATCGGAGGAACAAGTACGGGTTACCATGTTTCGACGGCGAGAACATTGGGCGGCCCAGAGTGGCCCTCAATGACCTGCGTCTCTATCACGGCTTCCATGTTCATCTTTTCCCAGTTGGCGGGAGCCTTGGCCAGCAGCGAATCCAGATAGAGGGGGTTATAGAGAATCTCTCCGGCCGCCTCCGTTCCTTCTTCTGAGATACCAGCCGCGATGATCACCGGCTGGCCGGTGGTGCTGTCGTGTATGCGCGCCACAATGGCATAGTCGCGCGAGAGTTTCTGATATGGCAGATCCCACGCGGTAGCCCAGGTTGTTTTCGTCTGGCTTTTGCGGTCGACAATCAGCGCCACGCCATCCTTTGACTCGAAGCCGAAACGCAGCTTTTGTGTAACGCGCAGGGTCCAGATATTGTCGAACGCGCCAATCAGCACAATCGGACCTTCGCGAAGTTGGGCGAAGGTGGCCTCAGAGGCCGGGACCACGCGAAAAGCCTTATGACGTACTTCGAGCGCTGCCGCCGTGCGCGTCAGGGTAATCACATCGGCTAGCGCCAGGTTTCCTGAGAGGTGAAGCCGCACATAAAGCTTCTGCGGTTCAGCAGGAGCGCTGACCGGAGCCTCGAAAGAATTGATCGAGTCCATGTCGATGTTCTTCGCAGGCTCACCCAGGCAGAAGGTAGTCGGATTCAAGCTTGAAGTGAATGGTTCCCAGAAGCGATCGATATTCGAAGGCGGGTCCGGCGGAGGCCCCTGGTTTACGCGCATTCCCACAAAAACACCTGCCGCGCAACCAGCGATCAGCATCATTCCAGCCACGAGCCAGCGGAACCGCGAGGGTCTGGTCGGAACGATTGCGCTTGGTGCGGGTGCCAACATGGCGGGCGTTGTCGGCGGCAGACTAATGACTTCGGCGGTTTCCAGCGCATCTGGAGCGGTTTCGATAATTGACTCGGGCTGGCGAAAGGAGGGTACATACGAGCCAAGCGGAAGCTCGATCACCAGTTCGCCGGAATGCGATGAGTCATAGTAGTAGAGGCTTAATCGCTTGCGAACTTCTCCAGCAGTGATGCGGACTACCGGATCCGCGTTCGCGTCGTATGTTGGCACACGGCCGAAAACTTCGATGCCGATGCTGCGTTCTTTCAGTTCCGCGGCGTTTCCGAGCAGCGTCTGCTCCACTGCGTACGACAGCAGTGCGGGATAGCGCTTGCTATTCGCGAACAGCGGGTGAACCAGAAGTCTTTGCAGTTGCTCTCGGATAGCTGCGGGATCAGAGACAAACGCCAACTGCTCCACGTCCTGCATGGATTTGGGCGCCAGCGGCATTCAGTACTCCTTTAGCGGCTCTATGCCCGATCGGGCAACGGCTCGCGAACTCAAGTTGCGCATCCGGAGCCTTTGGTTCTGAATGCGAAAAAGTTATCAACTCGCCACGAGTCCAAAAACTGAATCAAAGCGGAACCAGATTATCTCTTAGCCATCGGAAGCCCGGTGGAAAAGAAGGTCGTATTGATTTCTGTATTATCCGCACTGCGTATGATACGTCCCGCCAATACGGATGTCCATACCAGATTAAAGGCAATTCTTACAGAGGGTTATCTCGTTAAGCGGTTCATTGCTACCCGATGGAACCTATTGGCAATCTTCAATTCTGCGTACATTAGAAGTCGGTCCAGGAGATGTGCCCGACGTGTGTAACGCTCAGGCGCGTTTTCTTGTGATTGCGGCTCCTCGCCCCTCCGGTTACCAGACCTGGATGAATCCAGGCAGGACTAATCGGGGGGCGCTTTTTGTGAAGGGCCCTCTCATGTTGCGCACATCCTTAGCGTGCACGATGGCCCTCGCCGGACCTCGGCTACCGCGTCATCCAATGTGTCTACGGCGATTATTCTTTTGCCAGCCTGCCAACCATCCTCCTCATGCAGTATGCTTAACGGTCCTTCGGAGGGATCTGCCCCAGTGATGCCAAGCAAGTCGTACTTCAAAGCCCTCGTTTCAATCGGGTTCCTCGTTGTCGCCCTACCCTGGAGTCTCGCCGGACAAACGGCACCCATGACAGAAGCCGAGGCCCATCGAAGGGCTGAAGAACTGCTCAAACAGATGACCGTCGACGAAAAAGTCGGGCAGATGAACCAGTCCTCCGGCATCGTCATGCCGCTTCTCGCCAGCGAAAAGCCTGATGACCTGATTGTCCAGGGCAAAGTGGGCTCCATCCTCTGGCTCATCGACGTCAAGGAGATCAACCGCCTCCAGCGCCTCGCGGTCGACAAGTCGCGTCTCCACATCCCGATCCTCTTCGCATTCGACGTCATCCATGGATACCGCACCGTTTTTCCCATCCCGCTGGCCATGGCTGCCTCGTGGGATCCGGGAGTGGAGGAAGCCGCGCAACACCTCGCCGGCGAAGATGCGCGCGCAGCCGGCATCCGCTGGACCTTCACTCCCATGGTCGACATCGCCCGCGACTCGCGTTGGGGTCGCATCGTAGAGGGTGCCGGCGAAGACCCGTATCTCGGAGCTGCCATGGCACGCGCACAGGTCCACGGATTCCAGGGTGAATCGCTCGGTCCAGAGAGCGTGCTAGCCTGTGTCAAGCATTTTGCAGGCTATGGCGCTGCCGAGGGCGGTCGCGATTACGACTCCTCCTACGTTCCTGAAGAGCTCATGCAGAACGTCTATCTCGTTCCCTTCCATGCCGCCGAACAGGCCGGCGCCGGCAGCTTCATGAGCGCCTACATGGACCTCAATGATGTCCCGGCCACCGGTAACCGCTGGCTGCTGACCGACGTTTTGCGCAAGCAATGGGGCTTCCGGGGCTTCGTGGTTTCCGACGCCTGGGCCGTAGGCGCCCTGCAAACCCATGGCTACGCCAAGGATCCCGAAGATGCCGCCTATAAGGCTGTCACTGCGGGCCTCAACATGGACATGGCCAGTCTGACCTACCCGAAATATCTAGCCGGCCTTGTTCACTCCGGCAAGGTTTCTGAAGCTCAGCTGGATGCCGCTGTACTTCCAATCCTCGAAGTAAAGTACCAACTCGGTCTCTTCGATCACCCCTACGTCGATGAAACGAAGGTCGACTCGACCCTCAACCGTCCTGAAGGCAGAGAGCTCGAGCGCAAGGTCGCGGCCCGTTCCATGGTCTTGTTGAAAAATGACAACCATACCTTGCCGCTCAACAAGTCCATAAAGAAGATCGCAGTCATCGGTGCGCTTGCCGATTCCGTTCGCGACATCGAAGGTGGCTGGACAGTTGAAGGCCTCTTTGGCGGCGGTTCAAAAAGTCATCCGGTTACCGTGCTCGCGGGTCTGAAGAACAGACTCGGTTCCGGCGTGGAGATCGACTACGTCGCAGGACCCAGTCCGGTGCGCCTTTTTCCGTCGCTGTTCGACACAATCTCGGGGGCCAAACCACCGCCGCCACCCACCGAAGCTGAGATCGCCGAGTCGGTTGCAAAAGCGAAGGCTGCTGCTGCTGGGGCGGACGTTGTGATCGCGGTGCTGGGCGAAACCGCGGTCATGAGCAGCGAATCGGCCTCGCGTGCCTCAATGGATTTGCCGGGCGTTCAGCAGCAAATGCTTGAGGCGGTAGCGTCGACTGGTAGGCCCGTCGTGCTCATCCTGGAGAACGGCCGCCCGCTCGACATTCGCTGGGCAAGGCAGCATGTTCCGGCCATCCTCGAAGCGTGGTATCCAGGCACCGAAGGCGGCAATGCTGTTGCCGACGTTCTCTTCGGCGATGTAAACCCGGGTGGCAAGCTGCCCATCAGCTGGGCACAGAGCGCTGGTGAGGAGCCGCTTTACTACAACCACAACCTCACACACGAACCCGAAGATCGGCCCAGCTTCACCTCGCGCTATTGGGACGTCTCAAGCAAGCCGCTATACCCCTTCGGCTATGGCCTGAGCTATACCAGTTTCAAATTCGATCACCTGGCTCTCAGTAAAGGCAGCATCAAGGTAGGAGGGGCGACTGAGGTCCAGGTCGACGTCACCAATACCGGCAAGGTTGCCGGCGATGCCGTCGTGCAAATCTACATACACCAGCGCTGGGGTTCCGCATCGCGCCCGGTCCGCCAGCTCAAAGGATTCAAGCGCGTCACGCTGCAGCCTGGCGTAACGCAGACGGTAAGGTTCCCGCTTGGCAAGGACGAGCTCGAATTCTGGAGCCCGCAAACAAAAGTATGGGCGGTCGAGCCCAGCACATTCGATGTGTGGGCAGGCGAGGACTCCACCGGAGGCCTGCATACCGAGCTGACCGTCACGGAATAAAGGCTGATCCCAAACAAAAATGGCCGGAATGTACCCAAGGGGTGGGGGAACATTCCGGCCTGTTGTGCTGCTCGAGTCTAAACCGAGAGCAGCCGTCCAAAGAAGGCGCGGTAACGGCGCAGTGCAAGTCGCAGCTCTTCCGTTGAAACGCTGTCGCCGCGATCCCACTGCCCTTCCAGTCGTGCGCGCTCCTCTGCGAATACCTCCGCCAGCCGCTTCATTGCGCCGGCCACCAGCGAATCTGCGCGCTCCACTGCCTGGCGAGGCTCATCCACAAATCCCACCTGGATTGCGTCCCACTTGGCGTACAAATCCTTTGACTCATCCTGCGAAAACAGCGCGGCTTGCTCTTCGGTTTCCGAAGGCTGCATCCCGCTGCCCTTGAGGCGCTCCTCAACCGACCCGCTTCGATCGCGTCCGTCTTCGCGATTTTCCACAAACTTCTGCTCTATCGGCTCGTTGGCATGCGCCAGTGCCGCGGTGGAAAGATCCCTGGTGCCGATAGTTTCTTCTCTTCTAAACTCAGCCATAAATTTTCTCCTGCTTTGATTGCCGCTCGCATGGGCAAAGCGATGAATGATTTGAACTGATATCTAATTTTGCCTGGTGCATTGTGGATTCGAGAGCGTCGAAAGAACTACTGTCAGCAAGTTGAGATGAGGACGCGCAACAAAGGTTGCCCACCTTCCAAGTCCGCGTGGGACGGAATGATTGCGGCACTGTGCTGACCCGGTGAAAACATCTCTCGCAACAAACTCTAATGACCGTCGACAAACGGAATGATTGCGCCAAGGAAGTCATTCGGCTTTTCAATCGACGGTGCATGACCGCATTCAGGAACAACGACAAGCTTCGCGCCGGGAATGCCCGCAGCATAAGCGCGACCTTGTTCGATAGGCACAAGTTCGTCGTTGCCGCCCCACACTACCAGCGTCGGCACTGAGATCGAGCCGATGCGGTCCTTTACAACCTCGGCTGTGATTTTCGGATTGCTCCAGATCGAGCGCTCCGTAAATCCGTCGTTGGCTCTCATCTTCATCGCCCAGGCCTCGCGCACGAAGTCATCCGTCACGCGCGACTTGTCATGGAAAACAATCGCAACACCATGCGCGTCGGCCAACGTACCCGCAATAGGAATTGGCATGGACTGTTCTGTCATGTGCGCCGCTGACATTCCCGCTGCGTCCGACAACACGAGCCGGGTCGGTCGGGGCAGCGCATTCGGGCCTGCATTCGCGGGAGCCAGAGATTCGATTGTGTACAGCGCTGAGATCCATCCACCCAGTGATTCGCCCGCCAGCGTGAATTCATGCACATTCTGAGTGCGGAGAAATTCCCCAAGAAAATCGACGTAAGTCTGGATCGAGTAATCAATGAAAGGCTTGTCAGAAGCGCCAAACCCGATCTGATCCAGCGCGATCACACGATGGTGCTGCGAAAGCGGGATCAGCACATTGCCCCAGTCGAACCGCGCCTCGCTTCCGAAGCCGTGGACGAGCACGATCACCGGTCCCGAACCCACGTCGTAGTAGACAATCTTCTGACCGAAGACGGGGACACTGTGCCGTGCGGGAAGCTTCGACTCAGGAGTGAGCAGCGGTGCCGGCGCCTCCGCCGCAAGAACTCCCACTAAAGTTGTACAAGCCAAAGTTGCGAGAATTCTTCGTTTCGCCATCTCTTTAACCTCGCTGGAATTGCCTGAATCGTAGCATCTTACGCACAATCGGATTCCGATCTTATCGGGCCCTCGCGCAACAGAAGAGGAACGGGCCCATGTCCTTCGTAATACCCTGGTGCGATAAATCTCACTATTTTTCCAGAAACAGTTCCACCATTAAAAACACATTGAAGGCTCATCCATGAAGACCTTGCTTCGCTTGTTGCTGAGTTGCCTTGTCCTTGGCTCCATCGCCTGCAGTGCGCAGGACCTCCGCTCGCGCATGGAGCAGATGAAGACCGCCTACACTGCCTCGGGCAGTATTGTTTTGCTCGACGGCCAAACCCTCGTTATCGAGCCCAACATGCCCGCACCCGTGTGTGCCCTGCCGCGCGAAGAAGACGGCAAGGTCGCGTGGTATCGGTACGCGTTTCCCCTTTCCTCCATTACTGTTCCGCTTGCAGACGTGGATGAATCGCTGATGGGCGAGGATCGCGTCTTCACCAATCCTGACGCGCCAATTGCATATAAGCCCGGGGACAAAGGCGATGCCGTGATGGTTGTTGTCGTG
Organism: Occallatibacter sp.; assembly: GCF_049802275.1. Classification (NCBI taxonomy): domain Bacteria; kingdom Pseudomonadati; phylum Acidobacteriota; class Terriglobia; order Terriglobales; family Acidobacteriaceae; genus Occallatibacter; species Occallatibacter sp. The sequence continues at coordinate 35,354 of NZ_JBARMD010000292.1, forward strand.
GGCATGCCGGGAAAGAAATTCCGCGCCCTGATCTACGACCGCGAGAAGCTTCAGCATCTCGGCCCCGGTCCGCACAGCGGTTCCGACTATGGCCAGGTTCAGGACCAGGTTGAGGCCTTCGGTCTAACGTTCAACGACACCACTGCCGCCCACGAATTCGTCACGGCTCTCAGGAATGCCGTCATGATGGCCAAGACGCAAGCCATGGCACATTGACACTGAAGACTGCCGAGAAACTCATCGAGGCGGGGTTGGTATCAGGGCATGGCTCTTAGTCATGCCGAAAGGACCAGGCAAAATCAGCCCCTGGCCGAAAGCAAATTACGGCAGCTCGCGCACCCAGATATTGCGAAAGCTCATTGGCTCGCTCTTGTCTCCGTGAGCCTGCAGCTTGATCGGCGCAGTGTCGTACTTCTTATAGAAGGGCTTTCCGATATAGAGCGTCTGCCCCTTCAACTCAAAATGATTCTGCACCAGGATGCCATTGAAGAAGACAGTCACATACGCCGGTGTCTTCAGCGAGCCGTCGTCGTTAAACGCCGGCGCTGTCCACGCTACGTCGTAGGTCTGCCACTCGCCCGGTTTGCGGCTCGCATTTGCCAGCGGAATGCTCTGCTTGTAGATGCTCCCCGCCATACCGTTCACGTACGTCGGATTGTTGTAACCGTCCAGCACCTGCAACTCGTAGCCATCGTCGCCAAGCCCGGTCGACGCAAGAAACACCCCGCTGTTGCCGCGTCCCTGCCCGGTCCCCGTAATACTCGCCGGAATCTTGTATTCCACATGCAGCTGATAATCCTTGAAGCGGCGTTTGGTCTCGATGCTGCCGCCCGTCTTGTTCACCGTCATGACGCCATCGTGGACATCCCATAGAGCGGGCTGTTTGTCTTTCACGTTAACCCACTCGTCCACATTCTTTCCGTCAAAAAGAATGATCGCGTCCGAGGGCGGTGCATTGCACTCCGCGGCAGGAGTAACGACCTTCGGCACCGGCTGCCAGATCTCGGTGTCTTCCGGCTTGGGCTTGGCTTGCGTGTCGGGCGTCGCGGCCGGCTGCTGCGCGTTTGATGAAATCGCCACTATAACGAGAGATGCGAAAAAGACGAGCTTGGAAATGTTAGTGAGCATAACGTCGGGAGTATACACCCACCCACACTCTTCCCCTGCGCTTCAACACTCCATCCCGAATCCCTCGCGGATCACGCACATGCTCACCAGCGGCATCAGGATCTGGTCATAAGCCGTGCGCGCGCCCGCATCCATCCTGCTCAGTCCATCCAGCATTGCCACGATCTTCTTCTGATCGAAATAGGGAATTGAAGCCATCACCGAACCGCGCAGCATGTCCTGCACGTAGATGTTGAACGTCTGCTCCGGATTCAACGTGGCCGGCGGGCTCAGAAACGGATGCTTCTGGCGGCGGTACACCGTGTCGGTAATAACATCGCGAACCGCCTCGCGCAGAACATACTTCTCCGTCATGCCGCGAATCTTCTGGTTCACCGGCTGCCTGCAAATGCATTCCACCACGTGGTGATCCAGAAACGGCACGCGCCCTTCGATGGAGTGCGCCATTTCCATGCGGTCGCCCAGCATGGTCAGAATGTAGTTCGCGAGCACCGACTTTCCCCAAAGATATAGCGACTGGTTGAGTGCGTCGCGGCCCTTCAACTGCCGCGGTACATCGATATCCGACAGCAACTGCAAATAGTCTTCGCGGTGCTTGAACCGGCAACCGAAGTCCCCGGCCATGAGGGGCCGCGCTTTCACTGCACGCGACGAGAACGTCTCAAACCACGAAGGCACATATCCCAGGATCCGCCGAACCGCATCGAGATTGCCCGCATCTCCATCTGGCAGCAGCAGCCCGCGCGACACAGTATTGTTCTCGTTGAGCCATGCCAGCAGTTGCTCGATCTCTGCCGGGTCCTGGCCCTCGCGATTGTAGAGCAGCATGTCGCGCCTGAAGTGCGCATATCCGCCAAGAATCTCATCCGAACCCTCGCCCGTGATTACAACCTTATAGCCGGCATCGCGCACCGCTTTGCTCAATAGAAACTTCGCCACGCCGTGCGCGTTTACGCAGAACGTCTCCGACTGCAGAATGGCGGCCGCAAAATTCTCAGCCAGATGATTCTGATTGATCGGAATGGGATTGAATTCGGCCCCAGCCAGCGAGGCCATTTCACGCGCAATCGGCCCTTCGTCGTACGCAGCATCATCGAAGGTCAGTGTGAATGCACGAATTGGGTCGGGATGGTGGCGCGCAGCCAGCCCCAGCACTGCACAGGAGTCCAGGCCGCCGCTTAGATAGACGCCCACCGGCACATCCGCACGCAAACGGACGTGAACCGCCTCTTCCAACTCATGGCGAAACTCAGCGGCATAGTCCGCATCCGACCGTTTCGGTGCAGCATCGCTCGCAACCGGATAGTTGAAGTCCCAGTAGCGCGTGACCTGAAAATGCCCTTCCGTCGCGATCAGATAGTGTCCCGGTGGAACCAGGTGCACGCCTTCATAGAGCGTGCGCATCTGGTGGCCGCCAAATGTGAACGACTGGTAGACACTCTCTTCATCCCACCGGGCCGGGACGCCTGCGGCAAACAGAGCCTTCGCCTCCGAAGCAATGTAAAGCGTGTTGTTGCGCCAGGCATAGAAGAGAGGCTTGATGCCGAAGCGGTCGCGCGCCGCAAACAGTGTTTGCTCCTTCTCATCCCAGATCACAAAAGCGAATTCTCCGCGAAGCTGGTGCAGGCATTGCGGCCCCAGTTCTTCGTAAAGATGAAGCGCTATCTCACTGTCTGAACGCGTGCGGAGCCGATGTCCCCGCGCTTCCAATTCCCGCTGAATCGCTTCGTACTGATAGAACTCCCCATTGGCAACGATGCGAGTCCGGTTATCCTCGCTCGCAATCGGCTGGTCGCCGGTGGCGAGATCGATGATGCTCAGGCGCGCGTGGCCGAAGCCAACACGATTATCGCGGCTGATCCATTGCCGCTGCCCGTCAGGCCCGCGGTGATAGAGAGACTTCGTTGCGCGCTCCAGCGTTGCCGGCGAGATAGGCTCGCGGCGCGAGTAGACGGCCACAATTCCGCACATTCTTGCGTGCTCCTTGTATGGGAGTTCATTTGGCCGTCCGAAGAGGCTCAACGGGGAAGCGGACCGCGAGGAGAAGCATACGGGCCGGTGATGCAATGCGCAATCGAAATTGGCGCAGTCCCGGTACTAAAACCCGGGACACGCTTACGCCGCAGGAATAATCACGCTACGGCTTCAAGCCATGCTCCACGCTTGAATTCAACATCAAGCGTAGTGCTGTCGATCTGCAGTTTGTAGCTGCCTTCCGGTGGCTTTTCCGGAATCCAGACATCGAGTGTTCGTTCGGGCGGGAAATTGGGACGGTTTCTTACTACGAGTTCCACCCTGCATTTGCAGTGAATTCCGTTTCCGCTCAGCCAGCCCTGGTGGATCTCCCGGGTGATTCGGATCGGTGGCATGGGCACTCCTGCCCACATTCTGGACCGGATCCGTCCAATTGGCCAGAGGCAAAATGCGGACTGACAGTAACAAGCCTGATGCCCCGAGCTGCGGTCCTTGGCCCTCGCGGTGGATAAGACCGCCGATGTATTCAGAGAATCGGACCGCGATTCAGTTGGCGCGCAGAGCCACCGTCGGGTTGATGCGCGAAGCACGAAACGCCGGAATGAATCCAGATACCCCAGCTACAGCCAGCAGCGCGATCGCCATGCTGACGTAGGTCAGCGCATCCCACGGGGATGTCTCGAATAGAAGCGAAGCAATCAGCCGCGCTCCCGCGATAGAAGCCGCTGCACCAAGCACAACGCCGATGATCGCCAGGCGCAATGTCCCGGCCAGTACATGTCGCTGCACGGTTCCCGCGCTTGCTCCCAAAGCCATACGGATGCCAATCTCCTGCGTCTGCCGCGTAACCGAGTACGAGATCACGCCATAAATGCCAAGCGCTGCAAGGAGCAACCCGAGGGTTGCAAACGAAACCACGAGGAGCATAAAGAACTGCCGCCCCGAGACGGCATGGCTCACAAGCAAACGTATCGGCTTGAACTCGGCGGCCGGCTGCTTGGGATTCATATCCCGTAGCGCGGCCAGTACACTGCTTGCCAGCGAACCCGGAGGCAGCTTCGTACGAATCACGAGCTCCGCGCCATTCGGGGTCGCCTGCGTCATTGGGTAGTAGATCTGCCAGCCTGGGTCGCCGTCGACGTTTTCCTCGTGGACATCTGACACAACGCCAACCACGCGCAGGTTGTTCTTGTCGTCAGTACCATTTCCAAGGACTTTCCCTACCGCATCTTCATTCGGCCAGAAGAAGTGTGCCATCGAATCATTGATCAGCACGACGCTTTCGCTCTTCGGTCCGTCCTCCCAGGTGAAGTCGCGCCCACGCAGCCCGGTACCCATCGCGCGCATGTAGCCCGGCGAAATCACATAAACCAGTGGTCCAGCTATATCCTTGAAATCCTTCCGATTTCTACCCTTGGGGATGGGGGTTCCCCAAGCGCGATTCTGCCCAAGCGGAAGATAGTCGACCATCCCCGCAGCCTCCACTCCAGGCAGCGCTCCTACGCGCGTCAGAGTCTGTTGGAAAATTTCCGTCCGCTTCCGCGCGCTCAAATCCCCGGTTTTGTCTCCTGGGACACTGTCGTCGTAGGTGAGCTTGATTGCCGCTGCACGGTCCGGCTGGAATCCAAGATCAACATTCAGAACATTGATAAAGCTGCGCAACAGCAACCCTGCGCCGACCAGCAGCATGCATGCCAGCGCCACCTCCGACACCACGAGAATGGACCGCGTGCGCTCGTGCTTGCGGCTGGAGCTCGCGCCCGGTCCCGCATCTTTCAACGACTCCTGCAGATTGCCGCCGGCTATCCGAAGTCCCGGAA
>NZ_JBARMD010000293.1:0-1618 GCF_049802275.1 Occallatibacter sp.
GACTACCGCCTCGAATTTCTCCAACCGCGCGCAGGCTGTTTCTCGCACTTCCAAGTGCACGCGCCCACCGGCGTGCTCGGCGCGTTCGAGTTGCATGTCCCCGGCCGCCACAACACGCTGAATGCCACGGCTGCCGTAGCAATCGCACATCAGCTGGGACTGGCGCCGGAGAAGATCGCAGCAGGCATCTCCAGTTTTCGCGGAGTCGATCGCCGTTTCCAGATTCGCGGCCAGGCCCGTGGAGTCACAGTCGTGGACGACTACGGCCACCACCCAACAGAAATCCGCGCCACCCTTGCCGCGGCGCGCGAGTACTCTAAGGGGCGCATTCATGTCGTGTTCCAGCCGCATCGATATTCGCGCACCCGCGACTTGCTCGACGAATTTGGCGGAGCTTTTACGGATGCAGACAGCGTATTCGTGCTTCCCATTTATGCGGCCAGCGAAGAGCCGTTGCCCGGCATAACAGCAGAATTGCTGACCTCGAAAATAACCTCGCCCGTTGCGCAATACGCGCCTGATTCTGTCGCTGCAATTGATGCCGTCGCTGCCACGGCTCGCGAGGGAGACCTGATCATGACCCTCGGTGCAGGCAGTGTGAGCCAGCTTGGACCCCAAATTCTGGCAGCCCTTCAAACCAGGATGTAAGCTGATCTTCCATTCGTGGAGAAGCGCTGGAGCCTTCTCGCGCGCTGAAGTTTCTGAGTTCGTTGGAATCCTTCGTGTCTGCCATCACAGATCGTGGTTAAACCGTTTACTGGCTGGTCGTAGTGTGTGTATGATTCCGCGGACAAACAATTGTCTTCGCGAAGGAGTCTGAAATGAAGTTGAGATCGCGCCGTGATTTTCTGAGGAATGCCACTGCCTCCGCGGCGGCTCTTGCCATCGCCCACAAGGTTCCTGCCTATGCGGCCGGCTTTGCTGCTCCATCCAGCGCGGTGAAGGTGTGGGGTACATTCCGGGATCAGCGCCATGCAGATCGTCCGAGCCTGGAGTGGAAGCGCGCCAGCCAGGTCGCCGCAGACGCGATTCAACTCGACACGGCCGCATCTCGTCAGGAGATTCTCGGCTTCGGCGCGGCTATCACTGAGGCCTCTGCGTACATGCTCAGCCGGCTCACAGATGCAGAGCGAGCGCCCGTAATGCACGATCTGTTCGCGCCCGATGCCATGGCCCTGAATGTGTGCCGCACTTGCATTGGTTCGAGCGACTACGCGACCAAGGTCTACAGCTATGACGAGAGCAGCGAACCCGATCCTGATCTAAAAAAATTCTCCATCGATCACGATAAGCAGTTCTACCTTCCAATTCTTCGCGAGGCACGCAAACAGAATCCGGATTTGTTTTTGTTCTCATCGCCGTGGAGCCCGCCGGGTTGGATGAAGCCGAACAACTCCATGATTGGCGGAGCCATGCGCAAGCTCAGCTTCGGCCCTTACGCGCAATACTTTGTAAAGTTCCTCGACGCGTACAAAGCTGAGGGTGTCGACATCAACGCGGTGACAGTGCAGAACGAGACTGACGCCGAGCAGGAAGGCCACATGTCCGCCTGCTTGTGGGCACAGGAACAGGAGATGGAGTTCGCTGCGCGCTTCCTCAGTCCGGCAATCCGCAAAGC
>NZ_JBARMD010000294.1:0-11228 GCF_049802275.1 Occallatibacter sp.
GTAAGGTGTTCTATTCCTCGTCAGCCTGCATTTATCCCGCCTATAACCAAATGGACGACAAGAATCCCAAGTGTGGAGAGTCAACGGCGTATCCGGCGGCCCCGGATAGCGAGTACGGGTGGGAAAAACTGTTTAGTGAGCGTCTCTATGCCGCGTTTTCGCGCAATCATGGTTTAGATGTCCGCGTAGCGCGATTCCACAACATCTTCGGTCCAGAGGGGACCTGGGAGGGGGGACGAGAAAAAGCACCCGCGGCTCTTTGCCGAAAAGTTGCCGCTGCGCCCGACGGCGGCGAAATTGAGGTTTGGGGCGATGGCGAACAGACGCGTTCATTTCTGTACATCGACGAATGCGTCGAGGCGGTGCGTCGTCTGATGATCTCGGATTTCCCCGGACCGGTAAACATCGGCTCGGAGGAGATGGTCACCATCAATCAAATGGCGAAGATGATCATGGAGATTGCAGGAAAAAAGCTCTCAATCAAGCAAATTCCAGGGCCGCTCGGAGTTCGCGGACGTAACTCCGATAACAAACTCATTCGAGAGAAGCTCGGCTGGGAGCCAACGACCTGTTTACGGGACGGACTAAAGAAGACATATCCATGGATTGAAGCCCAGGTTAATGTTTCAGTATTATCGTGACGCTCTATCATCCAATTCACGAAAACCCTCGATTGCGACCGCAAGTTGGCGAATGATTCACTGAAATGTGCTCCACATCACGTGATTGGTAACTTACCCAAGTGACTAGAGGTTACTCTATCTAAATCTTTTGTGGCATTCCCTTGCGCCTGCGGAGGACTATTCTTTGTACAGTAACTCTAAAATAGTCGCAACTCGTTCTCATACAGTTGCAGGCACGCAGTACCTGTCACGTACAGTTCATCCCCCCATGTGCGCACTTCAGGGTCGCCGGCGCTGAGGGTGCGAATTGCGTGTAAGTGAGCGCAATGAGCCCTGGGATACGCACGGCTTCAATTCTTGTGGCCTCTGGTCGAGCCATGTCCACGGAGCTGATCTCGCAGGCGCTCCAACTGCAAGATGACTTTCGCGTCGTGGCCAGGGCGACCTCCGGAAAAGATGCTCTTGAAGCTATTCGAACCAAGGGCGTCAATTTCGTCCTCGTGACGACAGCACTGTCTGACGGCCCCGTCGGCGGGCTTCTTTTACTCCAAAAAATCCAGGAAGCCTTTCCCTGCGTCAAGTCCGTACTCCTCTTCGAGCATTCGGAGGAGCATCTGATCGAGGCCGCATTCCGCGCCGGCGCCAAGGGTGTGCTTTCTCTCTCGGATGCTGGAGTCGACATGCTTCGCAAATGCGTGGAGAAGGTTCACGCCGGCGAGGTGTGGGCCAATAGCGCGCAGCTCGTCGAGGTACTTCATGCCCTCTCCCAGCACGCGCCGCTCCGCGTGCTCAACGCCGATGGGGCTCGCTTGCTCACCAAACGTGAGGAAGACGTTGTCGGTCTCGTAGAAGAGGGCCTCACCAACCGGCAGATCGCTAGCGAACTCCGCCTTAGCGAACACACAATTAGAAACAATCTGTTTCGGATCTTCGACAAGCTCGGAGTGTCGACACGGGTGGAACTCGCCCTGTATGCAGTCAATCGTTCCAGACCGGCAGTCCCGCCGCCCGACTTAACGAGCCGGGAAGAGGAAGCCGAAGGTCTCGTGGAGAATAGTTGAAGGTCGCTCGATCCAGATAGGGATCCGACCACCTCACCCCTAATAGTCTCCGCATACTCGGCAAATAGCATGTAGGGCTGCTACGAGTGGGCCGACATGCATCCCCGAGGTGGCGAGCCTTTCGAGTGCTCATTAATGAGTAACATCCCACTTATAAAGCTCAATTCCTCTCGACTGGACCTCCGGCTTCGACATGAGCAGATTTATCAACATTCTCATGAAATCTCGGCCCGATTAGGTTTATGATCGCTTCACACTCTCGGCACGACATTGCTTGCAGGAGCCCGCGGTACAGCGCTAGGGCGGTAAGTTGACGTTTGTATTTGTGGGTTCGATTTCTAGCCAGGCTATGATCGGTGCCCGGACACGCGCAGGGGCGATGGCTGAAAACGAACTGAGCATCTCTATTCTCGTTGTGAGCGGCTCGTCCATGGCCGGCGACTTGTATTCGGAGTCGCTCAACCGCCGAGCGGGCTTTCGCGTGGTTGCTCATGCAGCTTCGGTCGATGAGGCGATCCTGGTAGTTCGATCAATCAACGTCGACATTGTCCTGGTCAGTACGACACTTGCGGACGGCCCTCATAGCGCTCTCGCTGCTTTGCCAAGGATTCAGGCGGCTCGGCCCAGCCTCAAGGCCGTCGTTCTGCTTCAGCGTACAGAAGCCGATCTCATCGTCTCTGCCTTTCGCGCCGGTGCCAGGGGAGTATTCTTTCCAGCGATCGACGGATTCAAGAGTCTTTGCCGATGCATTGAGAAGGTAAACGAGGGCCAGGTCTGGGCGAACAACTCCCAACTTCTCCAAGTTCTTGAAGTTTTCTCGCGACAAGCCCCGCTCCGCATGCTGAACCCCGATGGTATTCGACTCCTCACGAAGCGGGAAGAGCAAGTTGTCCAGCTCATTGAAGAGGGTTTCACCAACCGCCAGATCGCCAGCGAACTGCACCTCAGCGAGCATACGGTGAGAAACAATCTGTTTCGGATCTTCGACAAGCTCGGAGTGTCTTCGCGCGTTGAACTCGCCCTCTACCGTGTGAACAGCTCAAACCGCTTCGCTGAGGAAGCTCGGCGGGAGATCCGAAAACCCGTAGTCAGCGCATCGGTGTTCAACCCCACCGAGCATTCGAGGCAAAGACTATACGGCAGCCGCGCCGTCAGGCAGTTGCCCGAGACATTTTAAGGACTCTGCCACGGCGTTCCAATCCAGTCTCGCAAATTGAGTGCAGGTGCGTGATCGCCGTCAACCGTGCACGGAGATACGTTGCGAAGATATTGTATTCTCGACGCCTATACGCACATCACGCTGACCGACGAGCCACCCTTGCCGACAGCCAGAGGGAGTTGTGGTGGCGGGACCATGATCGGGGGTGGAGGATTCGGCGGCAGTGGCGACTCCCGCGGCGGAGGCTCCGCCAGCAGCGGCGACTCGAGCAGATCCAATGGTGGCGGTTTTGGTGGTGGCGGTGTAGTGGGAGATTGGTAGGTACACTATTTTCCGACTTGCGACCTTAAGGCTGTGTTCAAGGGGTGTGTTGAGAGTCCAGATTGCTCAAGTGAACTCCAGTTTGAGAACTGCGATCTCAGGCTGCGCACGCAGGATGTGCAGTGGTGACTCGAATCGGTGAGGGGGCCGTTCCAAAAGGGCTGCAAAGGGATTTGAGCACGTTCATACACGCGGCCATTTACACCCAGACGAAGCGCGGTCGCAAAGCCGAACGCTCACCCGATGGCTGGTGATCGTCTCTGGCCTTGTCGAGTGCGAAGTCCCTCAGGCTTGGAGGTTATTCAGCGTGCCATCGGTCCAGCTTATTGCCGGGGATTCCAGGCTCATGCCGCTTCCGCCTGAACTGGCTTCGGCACCCGCGCCGGCCCATTAGACTGGCGCAGTTCAGTGACGTTCACCCCAAGCGTGTTGGCCACCTTCTCCAACACATACCGGACTTCGGCGTCCCGCTCTTCGGGCACTATCGACCGGTAGCGCTCCTCGAACTGCCTTACAATCCGCTCGGCAAACGCCTCAAGGCTAATTGTGACGAATTTCGATGCTGTCTGTCTGGTTCGCCGCAACCCCTTTCGCTCGTGATGGTCCTTGACGACGGCAGCAACTGCATCCGCCGCCTCCACTCTCGTGGTCGGCTTCGGCATCTCCAGGAGCTTCTCGATGACAGGAGCGTTCTTGGCCGCGGCCGGATCGATCTTCTGCTCCGCCATAACCGCGAGAATGATCTCGGGGAGCTGAGACGCCCGCTCATAGTCCTCAATGATCCGGTACACCGTCCTTTCGTCGCACTGCAGGGCGTCGGCGATGACTTTCAGGGCCGCAGTCCAACCTCGCTCAGCTTTGTGGTGCACCTTGTAGGCCCGGAGAATACGCCCGAAGTTCATGCGATTCATCTTGAATCCGGGCAGGGCTCCCACGACAGAGTTCCTGGCTTGCGCCAACTCTGCGCTGACAATCTTGATGTAAGTTTCCTCAACCTGCTTCAATTTCGCAGAGAGATCTGACAAATTGTCAGATCTCGCTACGGTGCCGGACGAGATTCCTCCATGAGAAATCAATTGCTCCATATCTTTCCCTCCTGTTCCGCCTTCGCGGCTGCCTTTCGCTGAATCTCTTCGTAGAGCACCATGGCAGCCTTCTTGTGTCCTGCCGTGGGGTGTACGTACTTCTGCACTGTTCGCAACGATCCGTGGCCCAAAATCGCCGCCAGAGTGGGCAGATCAACACCACCCTGTGCAGCGGTGGTAGCAAAGGAATGCCGTAAGTCGTAAAGCACCCAGTTGACCGTTACGCCCTCCTTTGCGGCCTTCTTCACTAGCCGATCGTGCGCTGAGTTCAATCGGCCAATGTGTTGGCCCTTTCTCCGCTTTGAGGGGAACAACCAGTCTGACTTGCCGGCCATTCGCTTCCCCAGGATCAGTCGAGTCTCGGAGGTCATATCCAGCGTTCTCCTCGATGCAACTGACTTGCCTTGCCTGACGTGTAGCTCGCCGCGCTCGAGGTCCAGATCGACTTTGGCAAGAGACGCGACTTCTTCCGGTCTCATCCCCTGGTTGAGCATCACGCGCCCGACATCGTAGAGATCGGGGAACTTCGCTGCCCGCTGAAAGTAAATCTTCTCTTCAGCCGGGGTGATGATGTGCATTCGTACGGCATCCGCATCCGATGGAATGTCCACATCCGAGATCGGGTTCTCCCGGGTCCATCGCTGCCGAATCGCATAGCGAAAAAACGTGCTCAGCGCGTGCAGGTCATGGCGGATCGTAATGTCCCTGACCTCGTGCTCGTTAATCCGCCACGTCTTGTACTCTTCCACCTTCGCCTCGTCGATGAGACTGACCGGAGTGTTGGTGAAGAACTCCTTCGCGCTGGCGAGACTGGTTTTGATCCGCTTGTAGCTGTTCGGGTGCTCCCGGTAGTGCGCCTTGGCCCATTCCAGGAAGTCTTCGACCGCGTCATTGAACTCGCGGACCTGCACTTTCCGGGTGGGACGTCGGCCCTCCTCCAGGGCTCGCCGGTAGTCCAGTTCCATCTCCTGCGCTTTTCTCTCGTTTCGTGACGTGGCGGCCAAACCGGTAGTTCCCTCGTACCTTTTCCCGTCGAGACGGAACCGGAAGTGCCACTTGCCGCTTCTTTCCCTCAAAGGCATTGCTTGTCCTCACGATCTGCGATTCTGCCCACAAATCCACAAATTCTTCCGGATACCAGATGTGGCCGCCGGTCTTGATGTAACTCGGCCCGCGCTTTTGCGAACGCCAGTCCGCTAGAGTGGCGACAGAGAGGCCGAAATTCGCCGCCACCTGTTCCGGAGACATCATGTTGTCTCGCGAATATTTCAACACTGAAGGCCTTCCCTAAGCCCTGCATGCGGCTGTACCCGTCGCATAGCGTCGAATTGCTTCGCACCTGTTGATCTTCCGGGGTCCCAGAGTCCCGGTAACGAGATCGCCGACCCGTGCTCGCGAACCTTTGCAAGCCTCCGTTGAATACCGAGTCATTTGTTGTCCTTTCGCCGGCGGCTTGTCCAAGGCTGGACGACCGCCGATTGCAGTTGGTGGTTCTGTGTCGATCTTCCACACATTTCGTCCGCAGCCAAAAGCAGGGAATTCTGTGCGATTTCCTTACTGCGCGACTTCTCACATCTACCGATGCCTCCGTGCGCAACAATCGGCCCAGACCGCCATGCCGACGCAGCGTTCCTGATCACCCAAAGATCACATGATGTTGATCCGCACACGAAGGCTCGAAACATGATCAGCGAAGGATATTTCTGGAAATCCTTAGCGGCGGGCGGATAAAGCGCAATGGATAGTGCTGAAATTCAAGTAGTTAAACCCAATTCTTGAGGAATACAATACTTGCAAAGAAGCAGGAATTGTCATGAAAAGGCAAGAGAGATTGGTTAGGGCAATGGCGCCCAGTGGCGGCCTGTTTCTTCTAATAACCCTTCCGGAACTCCGCAGACAAGGGCTTACTCACCTGGCCCTCTACATCTTGGAGAGAACAGTAAATGAGTCTTGGCGACAGGGGGGATTCCTGGTCTCGACGTTGCGAGCTGAAACCGGTCTGAGTGACTACGAGGTTAGCAAGGCTTGCACCTTGCTAAAGAAGAGTGACCTGGTGACAATTTCGAGGGTTACTGGAGACCAAAGAGAACGCACCCTCATGCGTACCGCACGCGGAATCCGTGTTTTGGACACGATTCTCTGCGCAGCTTCCGATCGGCTCTACGAGGGTCTACCGCCATGGGCTCAAGGCAGGCGGGTCAGCGAAACCACGCAGATTCTGCGCCAAGCGAATGACAAACTCTTTGGGCCAATTCAGCTGACTTTCTTCGACAAGACCGCGTCAGCCAAGACCTCGAAGAAGCCCCGAAAGGTTGCGAAATCTCCAACAATGCCAAAGCGCCGGACTGAGAAAGCTGGAAATCAGAAGCAACAGGAAACCCCAAAGCGCGAAAGCCTCATGGAACAAATCTATGGTTGAAAGTGCTTTTACGCTGCGGCCTGTTCGCTCCTGGCCTTCGACTTCAAATGAGTATAGGGGGATCTCAAACTGAGGTTTTGCGATTACATCGACCACGGCTGCCCAAAAGCTCCGAGGTGTCTTGAATCGCCAAGAATGGAGAAGTCCCACGCTAGACTCACTTTAGAATCGTTGGCCCTCACGCCGGGCCCCATTCGTGCCCCTAAAACTGAACGCGGTTTTTGTCCCCTTTTTGTCCCCTTTTGTGCTCAAATCGGGCCAATTTCGGCCGTTTTGGAGCGAACGGGAACGAAAAGCGAAGCGGGGCCTAACTCGCTTGAAAGATTGGATTTACTTAGGAAAGTTTGGAGGCGCGGGCCGGGATCGAACCGGCGCATAAAGGTTTTGCAGACCTCTCCCTTACCACTTGGGTACCGCGCCTTTGGCAGGGCTGTCTTTATTTTCAGCGCTCCATATCGCCGTAGCCAACCCGGCAGGCGCCGGAGGGCGATTTGGAGCGGGAGACGAGATTTGAACTCGCGACCCTCGCCTTGGCAAGGCGATGCTCTACCACTGAGCTACTCCCGCTTACTGCAAAGTTGAGTATACCGGGCGGGAGAAAGCGGGTCAAACCGCTGAAACTGCATCCTTGTGGCCCGCTTCTTGTGTCACGCCTGGCTTTCGTGGTAATCCGATCCATTCTCGACTTTGATGATTTCCCCATCCCGCATATGCAGGATGCGACTCGCGATCGCCGCCGCCTCAGGATTGTGCGTAATCATGAGGGTCGTCTGCCCTAATTCGCGATTCGATCTCAAAAGCATCTTCAACACCGCATCCGAGTTCTTCGTGTCCAGGTTTCCCGTCGGCTCATCAGCCAGCACAATCGACGGCCGCGTAATCAACGCTCGCGCGATCGCGACCCGTTGCTGCTCGCCCCCGCTCAATTCAGAAGGCCGGTGCTCCAACCGTCCGCGGATCGAAAGAAGATCGCTCAAATGCTCTAGGTACTTGCGATCCATCGGCTCCTTGCGGCCGCTCACGGTGTATGCGATTTCGATATTGGCCATTGCCGAAAGAGTCGGAAGCAGGTTGAACTTCTGAAATACAAAACCGATCCGATGCTTCCGAAGGCGGGTCCGGTCTGCATCGCTCAGGCTCGCAAAATCCACTCCATCGATCACGACCTTGCCTTCGCTCGCTCTTGTAAGTCCCCCCAGCAGGTAAAACAGTGTCGATTTCCCTGACCCTGAAGGCCCCACAATCGCCACAAATTCGCCGCGCTTCACTTCAAATGAAACTGCCCGCACGGCCGCGACCATGATCCGCCCCGAGGCGTAAACCTTGCTCAGATTTTCGGCAAGAATGATAGGAATCGAAGCGTCTGCCTGCACAGCATTTATTGTAACTGTCGCATGCGGTTGGACGACCTGGCGCTTCGATCAAGCAAACGCGTTCAGGCGCGCATAGTTCATCAGTTCTACCTGAAATCCCATCCGCGCCCGGAACCCCACGTATCCATCAGGCCGCAGGACAAAGATTTTGCCATCATCACCGAGCAGTCGCCTTCCTTCATCGTAGAAATCTGAGGTAGCGACGGGGACGACCTCGGCGTCGTGCAGGTCGCGCTTCATGGTTTCGATATCGTCTTTATCAAGATTCAATCCAAACACGCGATGTTTCGGCGCCGTCCAATCCTCCAGCAGCCTTGATCTCACGATTCGATTCCGCAATGGCAGGTCCGGCAGGCGATCGCCGGCTCGCATGTGTCCGTCCCCTCCATAATCCGCAACAATCGGAGACGAACGATATTCAATTGCTGTCTCCGATATGAAGCCCAACGCATTCCTTTGCACCGGCGGCAACAACGCAATGATCGGTGCAAGCGTATCGCGTACTTTCTCGATAACCGGATTCGCAACCGTCGCAATCTTCAAGCCACGCTCCGTAAATCGCAGCAGTGCCTTGCCAACTTCTCCTCGCTCCTTCTCATAGCTGTCCAGCAAAACATCGTCTGCCCCGTGCGCAACTGCCGCAAGCTTCCACGCCAGGTTAGCCACATCCTGGATTCCCGTGTTCATTCCCTGGCCGCCAACCGGCGAGTGAATATGCGAAGCATCGCCCGCCAGAAAAACGTTTCCGATCCGGTAGTGCTTCGCCTGCCGATCGGTGACGTGAAACGGTGTCATCCATTCCGCAGAACGAATCTGGATTCGCACCCCAACACGATCGACCATCCCCTGCAAGTCCTCGACCGTCAGTTCTCGATCGTCGATCTTCGGCTGCTCATGCAGAGCCACAATCAATCGAACAATCCTGTCCGTCAGCCTCGCCAGAAAAACTAAATCCCCATGCCTCAGGTGCAGCGACAGCTCATGTTGCGGCACATCCGCTCCTGCAAGCTCCGCATCCGCGAGGAAGAACGATATGCCCACCCTGCCGCCTTCGAACGGCGTTCCAGTCTTCTCGCGAACCGTACTGTGTGCGCCATCGCAACCGATCAGCCAACGCGGGGACACCTCTTCTGTTTGGCCGTTCGCGTGTCGCAGCGTGGCGCGAAGCTCAGGCGCCTGCGTGAGCAAAATCAACTCAACTTCGCGCTCCGTCTTCACTCCCAGCGATTCCATGTAACCGTTCAGCAGCAACTCAGTCGTAGACTGCGGAATAAACAGCGCAAATGGATAAGGGCTCTCCACGTGGTCCAGCTTGAAGTCAACAATGAGCTTACCTTCGCTGTAGAACTTCGCCTCGTGCAGCTTGCGTCCGTGCGAAATTGCCGCGTCCGCAAGCCCATATCTTTGAAACTGTTCCAGCGTGCGAGCCTGCACCACCAGCGCTTGCGAGTGCTGTGCCAAATGGTTGGACTTGTCGACAATGCGCACGTCCATCCCCATGCGCTTCAATTCAATCGCAGCCGTCATGCCGGTCGGCCCGGCGCCAGCAATGAAAACCGTGTTGTTCACCATGCAGTCAGCTCCTACCTCTCTACGATGCACAACTCCTTTGCGTGGCGGCATCGCCTCCGGTTACATCCGGGAATCGCCAGATCCGCGGTTCTGATGCTCTAAACTAGGGATGCAACGATCAAACAGCAGGTCCCATTCATGACACCGAAAGCCAATCTTCTCAGTTCAATTGAAACGGCCGCCAACACGGCAGGACTCAGGCTTGTCTCCGCCTCCGAGGCTGCCGACCTCAACGGTCAGCCCACACAGATCTTCCAACTTGGCCTTCCCAGCCTGGATGACCGCCGCCTGCAACTCGAATTGAGTGAGGCTTTTGAGTTCGACAAGGCCGACCTGCTGCCACAGATGACGGCCCACCTTGCCTCGGAAGCCAAGCGCCTGCGCAATCCGCGGCCCGAGTGCTACGTCACCCTCGGTGGACTGCCACTTGCCTTTGCCAAATTCCAGTGGCCCTTCCATCGCTCCACGTCCGGCTCGGATACTTATATTGTTCACGGTGAAATTAGCCTCGCCGACGGCGGCACCCACAACCTGCACGCCAAGGTCGCCGCATCCGTCACCGTAACCTTTGCCGAGATCGTCCCCGCGATGGAGCAGCCCTACGCCGAGTCCTTCGTCTACAACGCCATCCGCAAAACCGTCGACTTTGGCCAGCTCGAGTTCCTCAAATCTGGCAATCGCCAGCCCGTCCCCGTGACCACGCGTTTCTACAGCCGCTGGCAAAAGAAGTTTCTCTTCACTGAGACCGATGATAACGAGCGCCTACGCTACCTGCTCAGCAAGGTCTACTGGCTTTCCGGAGTTCTGGGCGACAGCAAGCCTGTATGGATATCCGATCCGAGAGACGCCCAATATCTGAACACAACGGAACAGGATCTGTTGCGTATGGCCGGACACGAAGCCGGCGAAGGCATGATGACGCTCGACGGAGAATACGCAGCGGCAGCTCCTCAGCTCATGGCCCGTGCCGCCGAGTATGAAGCAGCCCGCGACGCAGCCCTAAACTTCACCAAGCCGCAGTTCAACGAGTCAATGCGCTCCGGCCACGCAAATATGTAAATTCTGTGGAGGCCGATTCTTCCTCGCCAGGAACAATGCGATGCAGAAAGGTCCGAGCCGGGTCTTCGATCAGGGCAGGACTAAAACAAGGCTGGGATTCGAAAGAGTTTTTCCGGCTGAGAGCTGCCCCTTTTCAGCGCTGTTTCCCATCACGCTGCGAGGGTGTTGATGGCGCCCACGAGCTTGTCGAGGTCGGGGATCGTTGTATACACGTGGGGGGTTACGCGGACGCAGCTTATGTTCTCCCAGACGATGCCTACGGTATGGATCTTGTACTGGTTGAAGAGCGCGCTGTCGAGCTCTCCGGGCGTCATGCCATCGATGCTTACACCGCAGATGGCGCAGGAGTATTTCGCGTTGAGCGAGGTGTGGAGCTTTATTTTTTTCGTCTGCTGCACGCGGGTGGCCCAGTAGTTTTTCAAATACCGGATGCGCTCCTCTTTGCGAGCCGAGCCGATGCCTTCGTGAAAATTGATGGCTTCGCCGATGCCCTGCTCGATGGGGAAGCTGCGCGTGCCGAGGGTTTCGAATTTGCGGATGTCGGCGCTGTGCGGGT
>NZ_JBARMD010000295.1:0-3516 GCF_049802275.1 Occallatibacter sp.
CGGCAGGACCTGCCCCTCGCCATCCAGCTCTACAGCCAGGCCACGCAGCTCAAGCCCGATTGGCAGGAAGGCTGGTGGTATCTCGGCGTCCTCCAGTACAGCGCCAACCAATTCCCCGGCGCCATCGACGCATTCACACACCTCCTCCAACTTGTTCCCACCGCCGTCCCCGCCATGGCGCTTCGCGGTCTTTGCGAATATGAAACCGGCGCCTACGACGACGCGCTCCGCGATCTCGAACAGGCGGTCGCACACGGTGCTCTCAATCAACCCCAGAATGAGCAGATCATTCGCTACCACCTTGCCCAACTCCTCGCACATGCCAGCCGGTTCCAGGACGCTCTTGAGCAATACGGATTCTTTGCCGCGAAGCACGCCGATGCACCCGATCTGATGATTGGCATCGGCCTCGCCGGAATGCGGATTCCCACCTTTCCGAAAGACGTGCCTGCACAGAACCGCGAGCTATATCAAGCCGCCGGGAATGCAGGATACGTCTTCCTCTCCGGCGATAACGAGAAGGCCGACGGACTCTTCTCGCAGCTCTTCACCCGCTATCCTGACGCGCTCAATCTCCACTACTTCTACGGATTTCTGCTCTTTCCGCACGATCCGGGTCTTGCCATCGATCAGTTTCACAGCGAACTGGCCGCCAATCCAACCAACGAAACGGCCAACGCCATGCTCGCACTTACGCTCGTAATTGCGGGCCGATTCAGCGAAGCTCTTCAACCGGCGCAGCGCGCCTATGCCAATGCCCCCGACATGGAGATGGCCCAACTCGCACTAGGTCGCTCGCTGGCTGAGACTGGCGACATGAAGCGCGGCGGCGAGCTGCTGAACCAGATCCTCGTCTCCGATCCCAACAACCTCGAAGCCCACCTCGGACTCGTCTCCATCTACTCCCGCAGCGGCAACAGAGAAGAAGCAGCGCGCGAGCGCAGGATCTGCAGTGACCTGGCGAAATAGTTCAAGATCGATCTTAGCGAGAACAGGCGCGGCCGCCGCTGCTGTAGTCTTCTGCGCGTTCCTCGCACCTCGCCCGGGCCTCGCTCAGCATGCGAAGCAATTGGACGCTCCGCTCACCTGCGCAACCTGTCACAATGGCGTCACCACTTCTTACGCAACCGCGCCGATGCGCCACGCCATGGAAGCACAAGGCGCCAATCCCACGCTCAACGCCCATCCCGACCTCAGCGTTCAGATGGGTGGTTATACCTACAGGATTCAGACAAAGGATGGCCAGAGCACCTACACGGTCTCCGACGGCTCTGACACTCTTAGTCTTCCCATCCATTGGACCTTCGGGCAGCACGCACAAACGTGGGTGCTTGAGAAGGATGGGCATTTCTACGAAAGCCTTGTGAGCTACTTCCCGGCGGCCCAGGGTCTCGCCCTCACTCCCGGCGACCAGAAGATCACGCCCCACAATGTGACAGAAGCAATGGGGCGCCAACTGCCAATCTGGGAAACGCGCACCTGTTTCAATTGTCACGGCAGTGGAGTCATCGCAGGCGAGAAATTGAAGCCAGCCAAAGTCACTCCCGGCCTCGACTGCGAGCGTTGCCACGCCGGTGCGCAGCAGCACATGGCCGATGCCGCGCAGAACAACTTCAAGACCTTGCCGAAATCACTCAACCGTCTTGATTCCGAACAGATTTCTGACTTTTGCGGCCAGTGTCATCGCACGTGGGATACCGTGATGCACAACAAGTGGCGCGGTCCCGCATTCGTGCGCTTCCAGCCTTATCGCCTTGAAAACAGCAAGTGCTTCATCGGTAACGATCCGCGCATCAGCTGTCTCGCATGTCACAATCCGCACCAGCCGGTAAATCACAACGTAGCGTACTACGATGCCAAATGTCTTGCATGCCATGCGGAAACCAAAACTGCATCATCACATCCCGCGGCAAAGACCTGCTCCGTTGCAAAATCAAACTGCACAAGCTGCCATATGCCCAAGGTGGAATTGCCCAGCGGACATGCTCAGTTCACGGATCATGACATTCGCGTGGTCCGCGCAGGCGAACCCTATCCTGAATAGCGCGCGCTCCCTGAAGGCCAATCAGACGGGTGCTACATATTTACTGAACTAACGTAACGGTGCTTCAGTAATAGTCAATCGGTACTCCGCGCGCCGGATACAATCAGTTTTCGCTAACATTACATCAACACACCTAGCAGCCTTACAGCTCAATGCGCCATATCGAATGCGCTTGAAGCACCCCAGCCGAGGGAGGGCCGAAGTGTGCGTTGACTACGCCCTCACTGCCTGTTTCCAGCTTGCGCCTGAAGGTTGAAGCAAGACAGGAAGCGCCTTCTGTACTGCAGCTCAGGCTCGGCAATTCTTCGCTGCTGCGGCGGAGATGCTAAGCCGCGGTGCTTAATTGCCGATCTTTTTCCTTTTTTGAGGCAAGTCATGAAGTTGGCGAGAGTTCTTTGCTCCCTCTCCCTTGCGGCTCTGGTAGTTATCGGGCCCCGCGCGCGTTCCCAGGCCAATGTCGTCGAAAATCAGACCGCCGTCCTTTATGTCGACGCGCACTCCGGTTCAGATGCCAATTCCGGCGCCAGTTCTTCTCCACTGAAGACGATCCAGGCTGCTGTGAACAAGGCGAACATCAATAATCAGAAAAGCATCGGAACCAGAATCATTGTCGATGCCGGCATCTATCGCGAAACCGTAAGCGTCAATCCGGTATCGGGCCAGACATCAGCCGCACTGACGATTCAGGCCGCCACAAACGGAACCGCCATTATTGCTGCGTCCGATCTTATCTCGGCATGGTCCACCGATCCTCAATACTCCGGAGCTTATGTCGCCAACTGGACACCGGCCCAGAGCACATGTGCGCTCCCCAGCGGTTGGCCCGCCTTGCAGCCCATCGCGCTTCACACCGAGATGCTCTTCCTGAACGGCATCGCGATGACGCAAGTGCTTAACTACTCAGACCTCAAACCAGGCACATTCTTCGTCGGCTCTACCGACGGTACGCTGCACCTATGGCCGCCGTCAGGGACGGAACCCTCAAACGCCACCATCGAAGTGGCGTCACGCGCGAAAACCATCAGCATCGTCGGCCGCAGCAACATCGTTCTGCGCGGCCTTGTCTTCGAACACGCTGCGAGTTGCATCAATACCAGCGGCGCGACGGTTACCAGCAGTTCCAATGTTCTCGTTGACTCAGTCCAGGCAAATTGGAATAACTGGGGCGGCCTCGGCATCTCGTCGTCCAGCAACATCACCGTCCAGAATTCCATGGCCAGCTACAACGGCGGCGTCGGTTTTCAGGGAACAAGAGATCAGGCCGCGCTCTACACCGGCAACGAGACTGATTACAACAACTGGCGTGGCGCGGAGGCCACCTTGTACAACTGGGCATCAGGCGGCTCGAAGTTCTTCCAGATGCGAACCACCTCTGTCCAGGGGCACCTCTCCTATAACAATCAGGCACAGGGCCTCTGGTTCGATACCGACAACCAGAACATCACCATCAACAACGCCACGCTTGTCGGAAG
>NZ_JBARMD010000296.1:0-5877 GCF_049802275.1 Occallatibacter sp.
GGGTACCACGTCAACCGAGTGATCAAAAGCGGTGTGCGTCATTCCGGCAGGTTTGAGAATGTTCGCGGTCAGATATTCCTCATACGATTCGCCTGTAACGATCTCGATCACGCGCCCCAGCAGGATGTAGCCGGCGTTGCTGTAGCGCAGAACCTCTCCCGGTTTCGTCAACAGCGGCTTGCCGGCATATTCCTTGAGCGCGTTCTCAACATGCCGGCTGTCGGCAAGATCGGAATATGCCTTTGCGGCTGTGAATTCCGGGATGCCGGATTTATGGCATAGCAACTGGTGAATCGTGATTTCGCTCCATGCAGCCGGCAGTTCCGGGACGTACTTGATTACCGGATCAGTCACTTTCAGCTTTCCCTTTTCTTCAAGTTGAAGAATGCTGAGCGCGGTAAAGCTCTTGGTGATGGACCCGATGCGGAAGACCGTTTCAGGAGTGTTGGCGACGTTCAGCTCATAATTTGATTCTCCATACCCCTTGCGCAGGAGGACCTTGTCACCCTTCGCAATGAGCACCGCGCCGGAGAAGCGTCCCTGGTTGGCCCATGCAGTCAGGTACGTGTCCGCACGGGCCCCGATGTCCTGCGTCCAGGCGACAGCCGTCATCCTCAGCAACAGAACGCCACTTGCAACTATCCGCGTAGAAATGCGCATCGCGTCTCTCCCAAATTCCTGGCTGAATTGGTTCCACGCGATAGTACGGCTTAACAAGGCAATGCGTTCACGTTTCCCGTCAAACGAACATTGAGTTGTGCTGGTGGTCACATGCTCGAGTGGTCCCTGGGTCGGAACAGGGCGTGTACGCCTGTGGCCGCGAGTCAAGGAGCGCGCCGCGCTACGAGACTCTGAACGCCTTGACCGCGATTGCGTTTGGACTGCGCCCGGCGGGCAGCATGGTGAACATCTGACAACCGAGGCGCAAAGGTCCGGATACGGCGCAATTGAGGGTGCGCACTACGGCAACGTCTCCGGATCGAGCATCGACCACGAAAAGGAGATGGCCGGCGGTAGAGAATGCCAGCGCCGAAGGCCCGTCGCCCACATGAATGGCGGCAATGCGCTTACCATCTTCGATGGAGTAGACGGTAACTTCCTGAGAGTGCAGGTTGCCGACGTAGAGCAGGGCATTGTCGGGAGAGACCAGGCCGCGCACCGGATCGGCACCCATCAAGTAGGCGCCCGCTACATCGTTCTTATCGGCATAAATCTCAGAGATCGAGTTCGAGAGCGAATTAGAGACGAAGACTTCTCCGCCGTCGGGCTTGAGCGCAAGCTGCACGGGGGCGCGACCTACATCGAGCAATGCCTCGAGGCGGTCCGTCGCAGCGGCACGCCCGTCGGGCATGGCGCCATGTGCAAGCTGAATTGCCATGACCTGGTGGCCCGCAGAGCAGGCAGCGAAAGTCTTGGAGGAATCGGGCAGAATGACCACGTCGCTGGCGCCAGGGCAGCCTTCAACAACGGTCCGGACCTTGCGTGTGGCCGTGTCGATGATGCTGACGGAATTGCCGCCGCGGTTGGCAACCACGAGAGTCTTGCCGTCGCGCGCAACGCGCGCTGCAGCGGGATCTTCGCCAACGCCAATCAGCGCGACTTCGCGCCGTGCCTTCAGATCGACGACGGAGATGCTGTTGGAACCGGAGTTGACGACGTAGGCCAGATTGCCTTCGGGATCGAGCGCGATGGCAAGCGGCTGCTTGTGGACGGGGATGGTGACGGAGACGGAGTTGTTCTCGGCATTGATGACGGCGACGGATCCTTGAGCGTTCGGCGTTCCGGCGTTGACGACGTAAACCTCGTTGCGCACGGGATTGGCGGCAACCGCGGTCGGATTCTGGCCGACGGGGATCTCACGGTCAACGCGGACATTTACCACGTCGTAGACGGAGACAGTGCCGCTGCCTCCGTTGGTTACATACGCATATTCGCGGTAGGTGGGATCGTATTGAGGGAAGTCGTGGGGGCGGCAGGCGGTGAGCGCAACCAGGCAAATGAAGAACATAACAATCGCGGGCACCCAAGATCGCGGTGATTGGATCATCGTGAAAAGCAGATCCTTCGCGCAGCTTACCCCGCGGTCGACAAGTCGTCCGCACGGCCCCGAGCTTGCTGCGCTCAGGATGACAGTGTGTTGCTTGGGTCTACTTGGCTTCGGCGACATGCGATTCCGCTGCTGCGGCGGTTTCGATATGGATACCGCGAGGCAGCTTGCGATGCACAACAGGGGCGATTTGTTCGATCTCGTCCATCATGCGCGCGAACTGGTCGGGGTAAATGGACTGCGGTCCGTCGGAGAGCGCCTTTTCAGGCTGATGGTGCACCTCGACGAGGACGCCATCGGCTCCGACCGCGACGGCTGCGCGGGCCATTGGCAGCACCTTGTCACGCTTTCCGGTGCCATGGCTGGGATCAACCAGGATGGGCAGGTGGCTCAGTTTCTGCACGGCCGGAACGATGCTGAGGTCGAGCGTGTTGCGGGTGTGGTCGGCAAAGGTGCGCACGCCACGCTCGCAGAGGATCACTTCGTAATTACCCTCGCTCATGATGTATTCGGCGGCCATCAAAAATTCATCCAAAGTGGCGCTCATGCCGCGCTTCAGCAGGATGGGCATGCGCAGCCGCCCAGCGTGCTTGAGCAGCGAGAAGTTCTGCATGTTGCGCGCGCCGATTTGCACGACATCCGCCCACTCGGCGACGAGTTCCAGCGTCTCGTTGTCGATGGCTTCGGTGATGATGCGCAGCCCGAAGCGGTCGCGGATTTCGGCCATGATTTTGAGCGCGTCGACGCCGAGACCCTGGAAGGCGTATGGCGACGTGCGCGGCTTGTAGGCTCCGCCACGGAAGAACTGTGCGCCGGATGCGGCGACTTGCTCTGCAATCGCAAAGGCCTGTTCGCGGCTTTCAATGGAGCATGGGCCGGCGACGATGGCGAGGTTGCGCCCGCCGATGGTGGCATCGGTGCCGGGGAAGCGGATGATCGTATCTTCTTCTTTAACGTCGCGGCTGGCGAGTTTGTAGGCCTTCGAAACACGGATGACTTCGGAGACTCCCGACAACTCTTCAATGTTGCCGCGGTCCACTTCGCCCTGGTTGCCGGTGATTCCGATGGCAGTGCGCTGCGCGCCGGGCATGGGGTGCGCGCGGTAGCCCAAAGCTTCAATATGCGCGCAGACCGCCTGAATCTGTTCCGCAGTGGCCTGCGCCTTCATCACGACTAACATCACTGGATCCTCACAATAAGTTTACGGCATTGGCGGAATTCTGCGATCCCGGCCCGGTTTTGGGGTGCCTGGCTGCGCCGTGCAAAGCTAGCGTGCCTTCTGCGACCTGCGCTCAGCGTTGCGCTTTTCGCTTCGCCACTTGAGGCCGAGCCACGTCAAGTAGCCGAGCTGAATGACCCAGGTCACGGTGTAGGCAGCAACTACGAACTGGTGATCGAGAATGGTGCGTTCGTCCATTGTTTTCCTCGCTTTGGACTAAATCTGTTGCGACCTCAGACGTTGGCTTCGAGGGCTTCCTGTGCTTCAAGTGCGGCGTACTGCTGGTGGCGACGTTCCACCTTGTAGCGGAGAAACAGGACCAGTATCCCCCAGCAGAACCACGCCAGCATATTCCAGAGCAGCGCGTGAACCATGGTTGGATCTTTCATACCTGAGTCAGGGCCTCCGCCGAAAACGGGCGCCGGATGCTGGGTGCGCCACCAGCGGTTGGCCATGTAGACGATCGGAACGTCTAGCGCGCCAAAAATGCCGAGCACCGCGGCGAGGGTCTGCATCTGCGGACCGGCTGCAAATCGCCGTAGTAGCAGGTAGCTGACGTAGATGAGCCACAGCACGAGAGTCGTGGTCAGGCGGGCATCCCATGTCCACCAGATGCCCCATGCGCGGCGTCCCCACAGTGGACCAGTGGTGAGCCCGACGCTACAGAACACAACGCCAACCTCGGCTCCGGCCAACGCCCATGCGTCTGCACGCTGCGCCCACTCCGGCCGGCTGCGCCGATATGTGAGATAGCCGATCGACCCAAGGAAGCTAACGGTAAAGAAGGTGAACGCGGCCGCAAACGATGGCACGTGGTAGTAGATGATACGAAAGATGTAGCCCTGCAGCGCGTCATCGGGCGCGACGTAGATGGCCTGGTGAAATCCCTGCAGCATGAGCAGGACGGTGACCAGGGGAAAGAGGGAGAGTAGTACTTTTTTCATTGGAATAGATCATCCATCACCCAGCATTTCAGTTCGCTGATTCGAGTGCTGAGACCCCTCTAGTGTACGACGCCTACGAAGAACCAATCTCCTTCGAAGGGTGGAGGGACGGGATTTCGATCAGATCCAAGGATTGGAATGACGCGACGGCAGAGATTTGATTGGAGATAATGGACCACCTGCGAAGAGAGAAGCGCATCGAAGGCGGTGGGTCATAACGGATCTTTCGAGACGCAAAAGCGCAGAACGTATGACACTCACAGTTGTTTCTGCTTTCCCACCGAAGATCACCCGGTATCGGCACACACCAAACGATCGAGTCCTGGGTTACTCCAAAACCGAAGCTTCGTGACAGGTGACCTCATCGGGGTGGAGGGCCGCATGCATCGACAGGAGCAAACATGAAGGCAATTCTGGTCTTCGCTCTGCTTATATTCATCGGCGTGTCAGCTGTTTCGCAGAAGCCAGGCAGCATGAATATTGGCACGCTTTCCTTCAGTCACTGGCCTACCCCATCGCCGAGCATCCAGCGCATCCGCGGATTGGTATGGGGTTCAATCGAAAAATCGCGTGGGTTGTACTCTGCCACGTTCGGTGGTCTTGACGAGTGGATAGCCGTCGCAAAGACGCACGATACCCAGTTGATGTACACGTTCTATAGCGTGCCGGCCTGGGCATCAAGCAGTAGCACCCAGCCGCCCTCAGACTTGAATGCCGTAAATGAGAGATGCCAGGCGCCATTGGCCGGCGTTGTGCGGCCAACGGGGAACTGCATGTGGGCGGAGTTCATCACCAAATTTATGCAGCATGTGTGCGGGGTGAGCGATGCCCCTGCAGCTCCGCTCAAGAGTACTTGCGAGATCCACTACTACGAAGCGTGGAACGAATTCAATGCCGACCAGTACTGGTCGTCGAACTATACCAACATGGCCAAAATGGCCAACGACGCTGCCAAGATCGTGAAAGAGTATTGCGGGGATTGCGTTTTCCTGGCCGGGAATTCCTCCGCCGGCGGAGACGGATATCACGCAGCCTACATCAACAACCCTTCCGTATCGGGCCACTTTGATCTTTCCCTGGGAGAGTTGCTGGATGCCTGGCATGCCATTCCCAATGCGTCCCTGCCTGACGCGGTAAGCTACCACGCCTACGGCGCGCGCCGAAATGTCATTCCTTATCCGTTTCCGGAGACGATCGTCTCACACGGTAGTTCGCTCTGCACCGCCGCGAACACTCCCAATCCGAATTGCCGCACGGCGCTTTTTCAGGAGACAGCCGCCATTCGGACGATGCTGAAGCAGCGACCCTGGGCGGCGAATCTGCCGATATGGAATACCGAGGGCGGATATGGGAGAAACGATGATCTTGTCGACGCATCGAGCTTGACGGACGCCAACACCACAATGCTCAGAGAAGCTTATGTGGCCAGGTGGATACTGGCTATGGGGAGCACAGGAACCGTAACCAATCTCTGGTACGAGTGGGACGATCCATGCTGGGGGACAATGATGGGCTACGGTATTCATCCGGCATCGACGGGATGTTCAGCAGACCCTGAGATCTTGCCGGGCTACACACCGATTCATGCCACTTGGGAATTGATGACCTCATGGCTCAGCGGGGCGAGTTTTGCTGGTCCCTGCACAAGTATCGGAACGGTATGGCAT
>NZ_JBARMD010000297.1:0-20248 GCF_049802275.1 Occallatibacter sp.
CTCAGGTACACCGGGTGTCCGTGCACAACGCCCACTACGACCGCTTCCAGGTCCTCTCGGCGGTTGAAGAGATTCCCGGCATCGACCCGCACTTCCTGATTGTTTTCGGCAAAATTTCCCGCCTGCACGGTTGCACTTGCAGCCTGAAGGTGTCCGACAATGGACATGGGCGATATGCCATAGGCGTTGAGCTTCTCTGTGCTAAGCACTACACGCATTGTGCGCGGAAGTCCGCCAATGATCGTAGTCTCAGAAACGTTGGAGATCTGCTCGAAGTCATGCTGCATCTCGGCGGCGATGGCGCGAAGTTGATAGCCGTTGTAATGCTCGCCCCACAGCGTCAATGCCAGGATTGGAACATCGTCAATCGAGCGGGACTTAATCAGTGGTTGCGACACTCCCGGAGGCATGCGATCGAAATTGGAGTAAAGCTTGCTGTAGACCTTGATCAGCGCGTCTTCCTGCGGTGTGCCCACCAGAAAGCGCACAATCACCAGGCTCTGCCCCGGAGCCGACGTGGAGTACACATATTCGACGCCCGAGATCTGATGCACCAGACTCTCGATCGGAAGAGTTACCCTCTCTTCTACCTCGGCTGGAGATGCACCCGGCATCGCGGTGGCGATGTCCAGCATCGGGACCAGAATTTGCGGCTCTTCTTCGCGAGGAATGATAGCGACGGCGAAGATTCCGAGAGCCAGCGACGCTGCGATAAATAACGGTGTCAGCTTGGAGTTGAGAAATGCATGTGCCAGTCGCCCGGCAATTCCAAGGTCTTGCTTCATGGCTGGGCCTCGATGCGCTTGCCGGCCAGATCGCGATCGGCGGGATCGTCCACCAGTTTTTCACCGGCCGAAATACCCGACAGAACTTCAACATTGTTCTCCTGCGGCGCGCCCAGAGTCAGATAGCGAAGCTGCGCAATACCGTTGTTGTCGAGGACGTAAGCGCAGGCCAGCGAACCACGCATGACTACGGCGGAGCGCGGTATAAGAATTGACTGGCGCGTGCCGGTAGCAAACCCTGCCGAACCGTACATTCCCGCGCGCAGTTTCTCTGCGGAAGCAATATCGATTTTGACCATAAAGCTGTGGCTTGCGGGATTGGCGGCTGGAACAATTTCCGCCACCGTGCCCGTGAGATTCGCTGTTGGCGCACCGTCGATTGAAACAGGGACTTTCATTCCTTGGCGAACCGATCCGATGGCCGACTGATCGACCGTCACCTGCAGTTGCAGCGGTCCGGCGCTATCCACCTGCAGCAGCGGCACACCCGGAGAAGCCAGTGTTCCCGGATCGGCCAGCCGCGCCGTCACAACGCCTGCGAATGGCGCGCTCAAGCGCGTATAGCCAAGCATGGAGCGCGCGCCGCTATCCTGGGCCTTTGCCGCTTCGACCTGCGCGCGCAATGCTTCCACACGCTCCGCCGAAGCTTCTGCCCGCCGCGTTACCTCATCCAATTCCTGCGGGCTAACACTCTTCTGCGCCTGTAATTGCTTGTAGCGTTCGAGTGTGCTTGCGGCAAGATTCGCATCGGTTTGTGCCGCGGCCTGTTGGCTTTGTGCAGCCGCGAGTCCGGCCTCTGCCTGGTGCGATGAAGCGCGCAGCGTGGCGTCGTCAAGAACTGCCAGAGTTTGCCCGGCCCGCACATTGTCGCCCTCCCGCACCAGCACCTGCTCAATGCGTCCGACAACCTGTGCGGAGACAATCGTAGACTCGCGCGCATGCAGTGTTCCTGTGGAGCGTACGATTGCGGGCGCCTGCTCCTGGCGACTCTGCACCACTCGCGCCTGCACGGTTTGAGCGGCTACTGCAGGGGCAGGTTCTGCCGTATTACACCCGGCCAACATCGCCGAAAAAGCGGCGAGCAAACAACCAGACAAAATTACTTTCATTGCAATTCCTCCGCCGCATCGGGAGTCAAAGTCCCAGTAGCAAAAAGCAGTTCGGCATAAGCCATAGCGTTCCCATAGACGGCGCGCCAGTAATTCGACTGGCTCTGCCGCTCGGCATCCTCGGCACGCAGCAGGTCGGTGATGGTGGCCAGACCCGCGCCATAACGGTTCTTGAGGATGCGAAGACTTTCGGCCGATTGATCCATCGCTGCCCGCGCTGTTTCAAGAGAGAGTGTCGCCGTCTGGCGATGAATGTGGGCCTGGCTCACTTCGAAGCGCATGTGCTGTTGTGAGGAGGCTAGTTGCGCATCGAGCTTCTGTTTTGCCGCATTCTCGTGAGCAAGCTGCGCGCGTTTGCCGATAGGAAGAAAGTCGATGCTGATCTGAACGCCCGCAACCCAGTTGTTGCCACCTGAGCCTGCAAACGACGCGCGATCTTCTTCCCAATTGCCGTAGGCACTCACGCGGGGGCCGAAGTTCGATTTGGCCGCCCCCACCGCGCTTGCCTGGGCTGATTGCGCCTGTCCCAGCGCCATCAAGTCAGGCCGAGTCTTTGCGGCTGTGGCTATCTCCTGTTCCAGCGGCTGCTGTGGAAACGAGTGAGGCTCAATCGGCTGCAACTGGGATGCTTTGAGGTCGGGAGTTCCCATTGCCTCGCGCAATTGAGCCCACGCCAGCTCCAGGTCTCCCTGGGCCGCGATAAGTTCCTGTTTGCGCGCGGCGACGTTCACCTGCGCCGACATCCGATCCGACTCTACCGCAAGGCCTGCCTTGACGTGGTCGTCCACAGAGCTCAGAAGCGCATCCGCAGTCTCCTGATTATGGCTGGCGACATCAATCCCTCTCTGCGCATAGAGCGCCAACTGGTACGCCTGGATGACACTGAACACAATCTGCTGGTCAACCGCTTTGGCCGATGTTGCAGAGCTTTCTTTGAAAAGATCGGCGCGGTGGATCTCCTTCTGTGTTTTGAGCGAGTCGAATGCCATCCACGAACCGGAGACCCGCGTCGCGAAATTGCCGATCGGGTCGGGAGTGTTGAGAGCATCAAGCGCGAAGTCAGCCGCCGTAAACCGCTGTTGACGCAAGCGTGTGCCGAATACATATACCGGATCGTCTCCGCGGGAAATGTCTTCCGCGAAGTTGACCTGCGGCAGTAATTGGGTGCGCGCCAAAGTGGCTCCCGCTTTGGCTTCCTCGTTACCGGCACGTGCAATTGCAGCCTCAGGGCTGTGCCCCAAAGCCTGATTGATTGCCTCGCGCAGCGTAAGCGGTTCCTGCGAAGGGGCGGCCAGTCCCCCGAAACTGAACAGGAGAAAAAGGCCCAGAGATCGATAAAGGCGAGAACTCATTGCGTGCAATGTCCTTGGTTGGTGCATTCATAGGAACAAAGTCACGGAAGGAGCCATTCGTTACAAAAAAGCACCTCAAAAAGATGGAAATGGCTTCGATGGTCAGCCCGATGCAGCTTCCCGAGGCCGGGAACATCCTGCTAAACCTATAGGACGATTGGCCGGTTCGCTACCTTGTGGCTTTTGACGAGAAAAGCACAAGTAGATCCCGGACAGCTGCAGCCACGGTGATTTGCCCCGAGAGGACTTGTTCCTCCAACTCCGCGAGGCGCTTCTGGACAGTTGGGTCCGAGCGAAACAATTGCATCAACCCCGATTCAAGATTCTCGTGCATTGAGCGGCGAGCCTGCTCGCGGCGCCTTTGCTCAAACCAACCGTTTGCTGCCGTAGATGCTGAGTATTCGAGCACGCAGGACCAGAGGTCTGCCACTCCATGACCCGTCTTCGCAGAGCAGGTGATTGCACACGGCAACCAACCGGATGCAGATGAGGGGAGAAAATGCAGCGCGCTCTCGGCCTCGGCACGTGTCCGCTCGGACGGTTGGATATTGTCGCCATCTGCCTTGTTGACGGCAACAACGTCGGCCAGTTCCATCACGCCGCGCTTGATTCCCTGCAGTTCGTCTCCCGCACCGGCGATCGTGACTAGCAGAAAAAAGTCAACCAATTCGCGTACAGCGGCCTCCGACTGGCCGACACCGACCGTCTCGACAAGGATGTTCCGGTAGCCTGCAGCTTCGCACAACAGGATTGCCTCACGCGTATGCTGCGCCACACCGCCATGCGCGCCGCGTGACGGAGTTGGACGAATGAAGGCGCTGTCGCTGGACGCAAGAAATGTCATACGGGTTTTGTCGCCGAGGATGCTGCCTCCGCTCAGCTGACTGCTGGGATCAATCGCAAGCACCGCAACCTTCTCTCCGCGTTCCGTAATCAGATGCTTGCCGAGAGCTTCGATCAGACTGCTTTTGCCCGCGCCGGGGATCCCGGTTATTCCGACGCGGATCGAATTTCCGCTAGCGTGCAGGCACTTCTGCACGATCTGATCGGCGAGTACGCGGTCTGCCGGTCGAGAGCTTTCAACCAGCGTGATGGCTTTGCCAAGTGCAGAACGATCGCCTTTCTGGATGACTTCAACTAAGTCCGCCGCAGAGACGTTTTGCGGACGCAGTAAGGCATACCTGGTGCTGTCAGGCAACGCTGGCGGAGCGCAACCAGGCTTGACATGTAGCGTGGTCGGTTCGGCATCGGGCGAATCAATCAATTAGGAATCCACTCCAACACGGCTACCGCTTAGCACCCGCAGCATGTGCTGCGCTGCCGCCGGAATCACCGTTCCAGGACCGTAGATGCCGGCAACACCTGCGTTGTAGAGGAACTCGTAGTCCTGCGAGGGAATCACGCCTCCAACCACAACGGCGATGGATTCATGGCCGAGACGGCGCAGTTCGTCGATCAATTCCGGCACGAGGGTTTTGTGCCCTGCGGCGAGAGAAGACACGCCGACGACGTGCACATCGCTCTCAATAGCGAATCGTGCGACTTCGCGCGGAGTCTGAAAGAGCGGACCCATATCGACGTCGAATCCGATGTCGGCCAGCGCGGTGGCGATCACTTTTGCGCCGCGATCATGACCGTCCTGGCCCATTTTGGCGACGAGAATGCGCGGTCTGCGGCCCTCCTCCTGCTCGAATTCGACGACCATCTCGCGTGCTTTTCTGAATTCCTGCGCACCGGCAGCCCCGGCCGAATAGACGCCTGAAATGGTGTGCGTGACAGCCTCGTAGCGTCCCCAGACTTTTTCAAGAGCAGACGAGATTTCACCAAGCGTGGCGCGCGCGCGTGCCGCTTCCACGGCACACTCCAGCAAATTGCCGTTCTCTGAAACTGCGCAGTTCTCGAGGCGAGACAACGCTCGCTCGACGGCTTGCGGGTCACGATCAAGCTTCAATTGCTGCAGGCGGACTATTTGCGCCGCACGAACGGCTGCGTCATCAATGTCGAGAACGGGAATCTGTGGCTCCTCAGTGGCACGATATGCATTGACTCCAACGATTACATCTTTCCCGGAGTCGATGTTTGCCTGTCTGCGCGCGGCGGCCTCTTCAATCCTCATCTTGGGAATACCGGCTTCGATTGCCTTGGTCATTCCTCCCATTTCCTCAACTTCTTCAATCAGTTTCCAGGCACTGTGCATTAGCTCGTGCGTGAGGCGTTCAACATAATACGAGCCGGCCCACGGATCGATGACGCGGGTGATACCGGTTTCCTGCTGCAGGTAGATCTGCGAATTGCGGGCGATGCGCGCGGAAAACTCTGTCGGCAGAGCGAGAGCCTCATCTAGAGCGTTGGTATGGAGAGACTGCGTGTGGCCCAGAACGGCGGCAAGCGCCTCAACGCAGGTGCGCACTACGTTGTTGTAGGGGTCCTGCGCGGTCAGGCTCCAGCCGGAGGTCTGGCTGTGGGCGCGAAGAGCGAGAGATTTCGGATTCTCTGGTTTGAATTTCTTAACGATCTTGGCCCATAGAACACGTGCGGCGCGGAGCTTGGCAATCTCCATGAAGTGGTTCATGCCGATGCCCCAGAAGAAGGAGATGCGGGGCGCGAAGTCGTCAACGCTTAGGCCCGTTTTAATACCTGTACGCAGGTATTCGAGGCCATCGGCCAGGGTGTAGGCCAGTTCGAGATCGGCGGTCGCTCCGGCCTCCTGCATGTGGTACCCGCTTACGCTGATGCAGTTGAATCTGGGCATGCGAGTCGCGCAGTAGCGGAAGATATCACCCACGATACGCATGGATTGCGCAGGTGGGTAGATATAAGTATTCCGCACCATGAATTCCTTGAGGATGTCGTTCTGGATGGTTCCGCTCAGTTTTTCAACTGCGACGCCCTGCTCTTCAGCCGTAACGATATAGAAGGCCATGATGGGCAGAACCGCGCCGTTCATAGTCATCGACACCGACATGCGATCGAGCGGTATCTGATCGAATAGGATTTTCATGTCAAGGATGGAATCGATGGCTACGCCTGCTTTGCCGACATCACCCTTTACACGCTCGTGGTCCGAATCGTAGCCGCGATGCGTGGCGAGATCGAATGCGACCGAGAGCCCTTTTTGCCCGGCGGCGAGATTGCGGCGATAAAACGCGTTCGACTCTTCCGCATTGGACAATCCCGCATACTGCCGAATCGTCCACGGCTGCATTACGTACATGGTGCTGTACGGACCGCGCAAGTAGGGCGGAATGCCGGCGGCATACTCAAGGTGCTCGATGCCTGCGAGATCTTCGCGCGTGTACCACGGCTTGATGGCGATATGCTCCGGAGAGAGCCAGCTCTCTACCTGCATTGCGGAGCTATGCGCGATGCCTGGTTTGTAGTCGATTTTTGTGAAGTCGGGGCGCATCTCTAATCCCTGATTCCTATAAGCCGCTGGATGCCCGTGAGAACCTCGACGGCATTGCTGCGGACGTGAATGAAATCGGCGACACCGAGGTTTCGGAGCTGCTCAGCGGTATCCGGGTTGCCAGCGATGACGATATTGGCACCGGCGGAGCGATCTTTCAAAACCGGGATTAACTTCTCGACGATTGGAAGATACTCCGCATCAGAGCTGCAGAGCACGATCAAAGCCGCGCCGCTGTCGACAATTTGCTCGGCTTCTTTGAATTGCCGAATGGTTGTTGGGAGTCCAGCGCATGCCAGAAAGTCGGCTGCAAACTGCGAGCGGGCGCTGCGCATCTTGACATCGCCGATTTCCGCAAGAAGTATCCGCGGTTGGTTGCCAGTGCGCCGGATGAACTGTTCCGTGCGGAGCCGCAGAACCTCGAATGCTTTTGCTGCTCGCGGCACGGAGCTGATGAGCGCTTGGTCAATGCGACCCAAGGCTTTCTCAGATGCATCCGCAAAGCGATTGGTTCCTGTGAGAACGCGTCGACGGAAGTCCACGGCCTGCTCGCGCGAACTTCTCCGTCGATCGAGCACCGATGCGATTACTCCGGCTGCCCGCGCTTCTTGATAGCCTCCTGATGCCTCGAGTTCCTGAAACAACTTCCACGCCTTCGACGCGATGGAGTTTGTCAGCACCTCAATGACATACGCACCACCAAGCGGATCGGCAACGCGGGAAAGCAGCGCTTCCTGCTTCAAGACGATCTGCGTATTACGCGCCAGTCTACGGCTGTTCTCGTCCGGATGCTTGTAGCACTCGTCGAAGGGGGCGCACGAGACGGAGTCTGCGCCTCCGAGTATTGCCGAGATCACTTCCGTCGTAGCGCGCAGGATGTTGACGTGGGGATCATAGATGGTCTTGTTCCAATTCGCCGTGCGCGCATGTATCTGCGTCACTCCGGCTGGATGCGTCCCGTCAAAGCTCTCGACGGCTTTCGCCCAAACCACGCGAAACGCGCGAAGCTTCGCGATCTGGACGAAGAACTCCGGTCCTGTCGCAAATGAAAAAGAAAGTGAGCCTGCGACGCGATCGATGCCCAAGCCCCTCTCTTGCATTGCTGCGACGAGATCCACCCCTGCCGACAGCGCGAAGCCAACCTCCTCGATCGCGCCTGCTGCGCGTTCCTGAAACTCGTCCGCATGAATGACAAACGGCCTGAGGCCGGTTGGCGCGTTGCGCACGATCTCTGCAGAATGGTCTAGATCGGCAAGCGAATCCAGATCTGTTGAGACGGCCGCCCCGTGCGGTCGTTTCTTAAGCCGCTCGATCAGCAGTTCAACAGACGCTCGGCCCAAGCCTGCGCAATGTACAGGAATCTCGTTGAGGTTTGCGAGAAGGAGAGCAATGTCTGAAGAGCTATCCAGCCTCGGGCGGTGGAAAGCAACCTCTTCGGCGCCGGCCGCGATTGCGCTACCTGCGGCGCGATTCGCCTCTTCCGGATCGGCAATATCCAACTCTTCGCGGATCCGCCAGTCAGCAGTGGCGCGAGCGGTGCGCACGTAAGGGAAGTCTCCGGGTGTGGCATCCATAAATTGCAGGCCTGCCAGATCTTCGGCACGGTAGTATGGCTTGACCGCGAGTCCTTCTTCCGGGTGCCAGATCATTCTGGACGCATATTCCGCGCCTTTCACGTTCTCGCGAATGATGCGTTCCCACTGTTCCGTACTGACGGGAGGGAACTCCGATAGAAGACTTTCGGTGGGCATGTTTACTTGCTCTCCGGGACCTCGACGATTTCGATCAGGATGCCGAACGGGCTATCCTCTTTTGACTTGGGATGAACAAAGAACACGGTGGTTCCGCGCGAGCCCTTGCGCGGAGCCGGATCGATAATCCTGAAACCTCTCGCTCGCATTGCTTCGAATGCACGCTGCGCACTTTTCACCCGGAACGCGACGTGCGCCAATCCCCCGCGGCCACCATTCTTTTCGATAGTCTTCTGCACCGGTGAATCCGCATTCAGCGGCTCGAGAAGCTGGATGAGGTTGGGCCCGTCGGCGATCTGGAGCAGAGCTTCCCTTACCTGGTCAGAACCCAACACCTCTTCACGATGGATTTCGCGGAAGCCGAGCATCTCGTACGCCTTCACTTGGCCGTCCAATTCCCCCCGCCTTACCGCGATGGCCACGTGATCGACAAACAGGATTCCGGGAACATCGCTGACCGATTGATCGACAGTCGTCTGGCCCGCTTTTTCTTCGTTTTCAACTTCGTATGGCGCGATCGATTCCGTCATTCGAACTCCACCAGCAACTGGTTCACCTTCACCGATGATCCCGGAATAACCAGCACGCTCTTGGCTATTGCTGCTTGCGGCGCGGTGATCTGCATTTCCATCTTCATAGACTCCAGCACCATGACAACCTGGTTCGCCTCCACGGCTTGACCTGGCTCGATTTCTACGCTGATGACCATGCCTGTGACGGGGCTTCGGCATTCCTTATCGTTGTGAGATTCCGCAGCTTGAGGCGCAGCAAGCGGCAATTCAATCTCTACGGGGACATATGCAGCGGGCGCGGGCGGATAGGGCGGATATTCTGGCGCGCTTTCCGGGGCCTCCAGAATTTCGACTTCGGCCTCATATGCTTTGCCGTCAATTGTGATTCGAAGCTTCAATGCCCTCTCCTGTAACCTCCAACCTGAGAATCACCTTCCAGCGCGTGCGTTGTGCGATCCCTGCACGAGCACGCGACCTTGCTGCGACCATGGACTCGCGACCGGCTTGACTGATCGAACCTGCGCGTCCGGCCCAAGTGCTGCAACCGCTGACGCTGCAATCACTGCCTGAATTTCGGGAGCAATCGCCTCGGATTCTTCTGCGGCTTGTGTTTCTTCAAACTCGCTGGTTTGAACTGTGTTTTCGTCGCTTAGCTCAAGCGGCTTTGAAAGAGCATGGTGCTCGGCAAGGCGAGTCTCCAACGCACGAATCGCATCATCGAGCGAGCCGAGTTGGTCGGCGATTTTCAGTTGGCGTTCCGCGACGATTTGTTTGAGCTTGCGCAGCAAGAGAACGTAGCCGGCAACGCATGTGATGGCGACCAACGCCAGAATCAATATCAAGTCTGTCCAATGCAAGGTCACGCGCGGATCCTCATAACGGAATCAATCCATGTTTCTTCTGGGGGCGGAGTTCTCGCTTGCCGTGGAGCGATTCCAGAGCGTGCGAGAGGTATCTGCGAGTCTCTGCCGGCTCAATGATTTCGTCGACCAAACGACGCCCCGCGGCGACATAGGGGTTGGCAAAGGTCTCGCGATACTCTTCGACCAGTTCCTGGCGGCGAGAAACCTGGTCGTGAGACGCTTCAATTTCATGCCGGAAGACAATCTCCGCAGCGCCTTCAGCACCCATTACCGCGATCTCGGCAGTTGGCCATGCGACTACGCGATCGGCACCCAGACCCTTGGAGCACATGGCAATGTATGCGCCGCCGTAAGCCTTGCGCAGGATCACCGTGATCTTGGGAACGGTGGCTGCCGAATAGGCAAAGAGCAGCTTGGCGCCGTGACGGATGATGCCGCCGCGCTCCTGTTCGACGCCCGGCAGGAAACCCGGCACATCGACAAATGTAAGCAGCGGAATATTGAATGCATTGCAGAAGCGAACAAAGCGCGCGGCCTTGTCGGAGGCATTGATATCGAGCACGCCTGCCATTGCGCTTGGCTGGTTGGCAACGATGCCAACCGGGCGACCTTGCAGACGTCCGAAACCGATGATGATATTCGGGGCAAAGCCGGGCTGAATTTCAAGGAAGTCGTTGTAGTCTACAACCCGCGTGACGATAGCGCGCACGTCGTACGCGACTTTGGGGTCGACCGGCACAATTGAGTTCATGTCCGAGTCAGACTTGATGCGCGAGTTGAATGGCATCCGGGGCGGATCTTCAAGATTGTTGGAGGGCATGAAGCTGAGGAGGCGGCGGCAAAGCTGCAACGCCTCTTTGTCATCCTCCGCAATCAAATGCACCACGCCGGACCGGTTCATCTGCGACTGCGGACCGCCGAGGTCTTCGGAACTGACATCTTCTCCGGTAACCTGTTTGATGACCTGCGGTCCGGTGATAAACATGCGGGCCTGTCGCGTTTGAATTACAAAATCAGTCAGCGCGGGGCTGTAGGCTGCTCCGCCGGCGCACGGGCCGCAGATGACAGCGATCTGCGGGACGGTTCCCGAGAGCTGGACGTTTCGATAGAAAACGCGAGCATATCCGTCGAGGCTGTCGATGCCCTCTTGAACGCGTGCACCGCCGGAGTCGTTGATGAAGACGAACGGGGTGCCGGTCTTGAGTGACATGATCATCATCTCGACGATTTTGCTGCAATGCACCTCTCCCGCGGCGCCGCCGAGTACAGTGAAGTCCTGGCTCGCCAGGTGGATCAACCGGCCTTCGACGTTGGCTGCGCCAATCACCACGCCATCCGCGGGCAGATCCTTTCCCCCCATTCCGAAGTAGGAGGCGCGATGACGGGCGAAGATGCCGACTTCTTCAAAAGTGAACTTGTCCACCAGCGCGGCGATGCGTTCACGGGCCGTCAGTTTGCCGGATGCGTGTTGTTTTTCAATTCGATCCCGGCCGCCACCCAGTTCAAGCTCGGCGCGCCTGGCTCGCAGGTCGGCGATCCGCTCCTGCATCGTCTTCGCCTTTACGCGTTCTTCCAGCCTTGCCATTCATGCTCCAGATTTCGTGTTCCCGGACCGGTATATCTTGCCGACCACCATTCCGCGGCAGGTTGCTTCCTAATGCGCTGCTGCGAACGGCATTTATCGGCCCGTAACCATCGCAATTCTAGGCCTCAACAAAGTAAGGCGATGTGATCTGGTTCACGTTATCGAGACGCGGGTTTGCGACAAAAAGGGGCTGTCGATCCAAGTCTCGAAGAGGGCATTTAATTTGGACGGCGAACGATTTGACGGGAAGACTAAGTTACTAAGGCTAAGCTGTTTAACCTTGATCGGGAGGAGGATGCTGGAGGCATCCGTTCACGCCGAATTCTAGTTTCCAATCACAAGAACCTGGAAGCTGCTGTCGACGGCGCTCATCTTCAAAGGCGCGCCGTTGATTGGAGGATTATTGAGCTCGGCGCCGTAAATGACGCTGGCGAGGTAGACTTCTCCATTCGCAGGATTGACGGCCAGCGTTCGCGCATTCTGGCGAGTCGGCAAAGTCTGAATGACGGCATAGGTATCGGTCACGTCCTGGCGGATGACGGTAAGACTTCCGTCTCTGCCCCCATTTGCCGCAAAAACCAGTCCACGATTGGGGTCGTAGCCGATGGCGTCAGCGCCATAGCCGATGGGAAGAGCCGCTATGCTTTGACCAGTCTCCGCATTCAAGACCACCATGCGCATATTAGTGCATGCGGCGAAAAGCCGTTGGTGCGCGGGGTCGATCGCGAGTGCGCGTGGTCGCTCGCAATTCGCATCGAGTCGCAACCGAACCGGATAGGCATCCGCGGGCGGGGCAGGTTTAGCGCCGAAAGTCCAATCAACAAGAAAGGGCTTCTCAGTTGCTGCACTCGAATCCGTTGGAAACGAAGCGGATCGGTCGGGGGGAGCAGGGCGGATCGCTGGCTGCGCGTCGATAATCCGATGCATTGCCGAACCGATTGCCTGGGCGTCGAGCCTTAGAATCTGGCTGCGATCTGCAACCGTGATGTAAATCCTGCCATTGCCGTCTCCCTGCGCGAATCCGAGACTCCCAGAGAGCACAATTTGCGCAAGGGGAACTCTCCGCTCTGTATCGATAACGGTCAACGTGGATTCAGGACCGCCCTCTGCCGTATTGCGGGGGCTGGGCCCGCGTGAGGGCTGGGCCTGCCTTGAAGGGGCGGATTGGCTTGCAATCGCAGTTTGGCTTTCCCGGGCGGTCGCCTGTGAACCCACCACGAAGAGCAGCCCGCTGGCTGGATCAAGGGCCATGGATCGCGGTGACGGTCCGGTTGGAATGCTGGCGACGACCTGAAAATTGCGCCGGTCGAAGACCCGGACCATGTCGGCCGGACCATCGCTGATATACCCGTAGCCGCCTTCCTGATCGAGAACGACGCTATGCGCCTGGCGCATTCCCCTGACGATTCCAGCGAGTGTGCCGCTCTCGACGTCGACAACCTGCACGGCCGGCCCGTGAGCAATGAAGAGCTGGTGCGCGGAGGGATCCATGGTCATGTAGTCCCAGTCGCCAACCCCGCCCACGATCCATGTTTTGGTGATGAAGAAAGGGTGAGCGGGCAGTGCCGTGGACGGAGTCGGAAAAGGGGATAGCTGTGCAGATGCGACACTGCACACTATCAGTGAGAGGCTCAGGAAGATCCTCATTATGTGACCCGCTCCTGATAAGATTTGACGCTCTAAGTTGTTCTGGCGCTCAGCTTTTTTAAGGCAGAAGCCGTTCAGGTTCTTGCTGAAGGAAACAAAAAGCAAAACCCCGAATGGCCTTCGGCATCAGAAAAGGTGTAGCCACATTCAGCAGTCTACCGGGTGCCCGCTCACAATTCTGCAGATTTGAGAATTATCGACAGAAAGGACAATCGAAATGGATGCTCGTCAGTTGAACGATACGGCAAAAGCCATGGTCGCCGGTAACAAAGGCCTACTGGCCATGGATGAGAGTACACCTACCGCCAACAAACGCTTTGCCGCGACGGGCATTCCTCAGACCGAGGAGATGCGGCGCGCCTATCGCGACATGATTGTCACTGCCCCGGGACTCGGTGATTGTCTGAACGGCGCCATCCTGGTGGACGAAACTATTCGTCAGCAGACGAGAGCGGGAGTCCCGTTCGCAAAGGCACTGGAAAAGGTCGGCATTATTCCCGGCATCAAGGTCGACGCTGGAGCCAAGCCGATGGCTGCGCATCCCGGCGAAAAGATCACGGAGGGGCTGGACGGACTGCGCGACCGGCTAGCCGAGTACGTGAAGATGGGGGCGCGTTTCGCCAAGTGGCGAGCTGTCATCACGATCGGCGACGGCATTCCAAGCGACGGCTGCCTTGAGGCGAACGCCCTCGTTCTCGCGCTGTATGCGGCCTTGTGCCAGGAGGCCGGCCTGGTTCCCATCGTCGAACCCGAAGTGCTGATGGATGGCGATCATACGATGGAGCGTTGTGCCGAGGTTACGGAACGAACTCAGCACACCGTTTTTGCGCAGCTCGTGGCGCAAGGAGTCTTGCTCGAAGGCATGATTCTGAAGCCCAATATGGTCGTTCCCGGATTGAAGTGCCCGCAGCAGAACTCGAACGAAGAGATCGCCGATGCCACCGTGCGTTGTCTTCTACGCACAGTGCCCGCGGCTGTACCCGGCGTTGCGTTTCTCTCCGGCGGCCAATCCGGCGAACTTGCATCCGCCCGGCTTAGTGCGATGAATGCACGTTTCAGGGGACGGATGCCTTGGGGATTGGCGTTCTCGTTCGCACGGGCTATCCAGGAGCCCGCCATGCAGATCTGGCATGGAGAAGACGCCAACGTGGCGGCGGCGCAGAAAGTTCTCGTGCATCGGGCCCAGTGCAACGTTGCCGCTCGGCGGGGTGAGTACACGCCCGCGATGGAGAAGCAATGACCGGCAAACACTTCATTGAAGATTTTCGTGTTCCTCCCGGACAACGTGTTCGGCTCACCAACTTCGATCCCGCATTCAAAGGCAAGCACAGCAAGACCCATGCGCTGCGCAAAACCCAGGAGCTCTGCGTAACCATGGGCGAACTACAGCAGAACTTTTTTGCAGAGCGCAAGCGCTCGCTGCTCGTTTGCCTGCAGGCGCTCGATGCCGGAGGAAAGGACGGCGTGGTCAAACACGTCATCGGGTCAATGAATCCGGATGGGTGCGACGTGGCCAATTTCAAGGAGCCCACGCCGGAAGAACTGGCGCACGATTTTCTATGGCGTGTTGAAGCGAAGACGCCGAAGCGGGGCGAAATTGCGATCTTCAACCGCTCTCATTACGAAGATGTGCTCGTTGTGCGCGTGCATAATCTGGTGCCGAAAGAGGTCTGGTCGAAACGCTACGATCAGATCAATGACTTCGAACGCCGGCTCGCAGCAAACGGTACGCATATTCTGAAGTTCTTTCTTCACATCAGCAAAGAGGCGCAGCTAAAGCGCTTTGAGCAGCGGCTTGACGATCCCGCAAAGCGTTGGAAGATCAGCGAATCAGATTACACAGAGCGGGAGTACTGGGACGATTATGTGCAAGCGTACGAAGATGCGCTTGCCAATTGCAACACCGAAGATGCTCCCTGGTTTGTGATTCCGGCAGACCATAAGTGGTTCCGCGACCTGGCGATTTCGGAGATCATCGTGGCGGCGTTGCAGTCCATGAATATTCAAGTGCCGAAACCCACCGTGAATATTGAAGATATCCGGCGTAAGTATCACTCTGCAGCGAAAGAGGGTAAACAAGGAAGACGCAAACGGCGCGCACGCTCCTGATTCCGGCGCGGGATTGCCCCCTCAACGTGCGCCACATAATTGCGCTATGCTTAAGCCCGTACCGGCCTGATTGGCGGCCGCTAGGGAGCTCGCAATGGGCGAACTGGTTCTGAGCGTTAACGGCAAACCTTATAAAGTGAACGCGCCGGAGGAGGAGACGCTGCTCTCTGTCCTGCGAAACCGGCTCAACCTTACCGGCACGAAATATGGTTGCGGAGAAGGACAGTGCGGCGCATGCACTGTGTTGATGGATGGAACACCAACGCGCTCATGCTCGATTCCCGCGGGTGCTGCGACGGGGGCAAAGATCACGACCATCGAGGGCCTGGAACAGGATGGCAAACTCACGGCCGTGCAGCAGGCATTTCTCGACGAAGGCGCTTTTCAATGCGGTTACTGCACCTCAGGAATGATCATGAGCGTGACGGCCCTGCTTCGCGACAACAAGGCGCCGAATGAAGAGCAAATACTGGGCGCGATGAACGGCAACGTCTGCCGCTGCGGAACCTACCCGCGCATTCTTGAGGCGATTAAACGCGCTTCAGGTCTGACGACATCCGGAGGTGGGCGATGAACCTCCGTGAGTTGGAGTTAATGGAAGAGAAAGAAAATCTAAGTGCGACAAACCTGAGTTCACAAAAGAGCGGCATCGAGATAGACCGCCGCGATTTTCTCAAAGTTCTCGGCGGCGGCCTGCTTGTCTGTCTCACTCCCATCCCATCGTTGGCGCAGGAATCCGGTCGCGGCTTCGGTTCTCACGAGTTGCCCAAAGACATCAACGCGTGGATCCATATTGGTGCCAACGACCAGGTCAAAGTCTTCACCGGCAAAGTCGAAGTAGGACAGAACATTCGTACTTCGCTCGCACAGGCGGTAACCGAGGAGCTGCGCGTTCCATTCGACTCGGTCACCATGGTCATGGGCGACACCGATCTTGTCCCCTGGGACATGGGCACCTTTGGCAGCCGCACCACGCCGACGATGGCTCCGCAGTTGCGCAGTATGGCGGTTGCGGGCCGAGAACTCCTGGTTAAGATGGCAGCAGAGCGATGGAATACCGACTCCTCAAAACTCATCGCAGCATCGGGGAAAGTGACAATGCCCGACGGGTCGAAGTCGCTCACCTACGGCGAACTGACGCGCGGCGAGGCACTGGTGAAGAACGTTGCAGGCGAT
Organism: Occallatibacter sp.; assembly: GCF_049802275.1. Taxonomy (NCBI): domain Bacteria; kingdom Pseudomonadati; phylum Acidobacteriota; class Terriglobia; order Terriglobales; family Acidobacteriaceae; genus Occallatibacter; species Occallatibacter sp. Next base: position 16,296 of record NZ_JBARMD010000297.1, read on the forward strand.
CCGCCGTTCACTCCGGCTACTGAATGGAAGATTGCTGGAACGCCCGTGCCTAAGGCCAACGGCCGCGACTTCGTTACCGGCAAGCATCAGTTCCCTTCCGACATCGTTCGACCGGAGATGATGTTTGGCGCGGTGCTACGGCCGGAGGGCTTCAACGCAACGCTGCAATCGCTTGACGCGAACGCCGCTGAAAAGATGCCGGGAGTGAAAGTGGTGCGGGATGGCGATTTCACCGGTGTGGTCGCGAACGATCCGTTCTCCGCTGAAAAGGCTCTTGAGGCCATCCATGCGAAGTGGAAAGTTCCCGATCAGCAAGGCAACCAAGGCCTCTTCGAATACCTCAAGACCAATCCGGAAGGACAACCGGAACGTGCTGACCATGTCGTCGGGGCGGTCTCGTCAGCGCTTGCTGATGCCGACTTGCAGCTTGAATCCCAGTACACGGTCGAGTACATCGCGCACGCTCCTCTCGAACCGCGTGCTGCGGTCGCCGAATGGAACAACGGCAAGCTCACCGTCTGGACGGGTACGCAGCGGCCGTTTGGCGTGCGCGACGAGTTGATGGAGGCGTTTCACCTTCCTGCGGAAAAGGTGCGTGTGATTCAACCCGACATGGGCAGCGGGTACGGCGGCAAACATACCGGCGAAGCTGCGATCGAAGCGGCGCGACTATCCAAGGCCGCGGGCAAACCGGTGAAGGTGGTATGGACGCGGCAGGAAGAGTTCACCTGGGCCTACTTTCGCCCTGCCGGACTGATCGAAATCAAAGCCGGCGCCCGGCACGATGGAACGCTCGTAGCATGGGAATACCACAACTACAATTCCGGGCCCGCTGCTATCGCCACGCCTTACGATGTTGCGAACCGGCTTATCCAGTACCATCCGGCGAAGTCGCCGTTGCGGCAGGGCTCTTATCGCGGACTTGCCGCGACCGCGAATCACTTTGCGCGCGAGTCGCACATGGACGAGATGGCACATGCAGCGAAAATAGATCCGCTTGCCTTCCGCTTGAAGAACATCAGCAACCCGCGATTGAAGGCAGTGCTTCAGAGTGCGGCAGACAAGTTTGGGTGGGCCGGCGGACAATCCACATCGGGGCATGGATACGGTATTGCATGCGGGACGGATAAAGGTGGATTCGTCGCCACGTGTGCCGAGGTGACCATTGACCCTGCAACCAAACAGGTGAAGATTCGACGCGTGGTCGAGGCCTGGGAATCCGGCGCGATTGTGAATCCCGATGGATTGCGCAACCAGATGCAGGGCGCCATTGTGCAGGCGATCGGCGGTGCGTTGTTTGAGCGGATTCTCTTTGGCAACGGCCGCATCCAGAATCCGCTCTTCTCCAAATACAAGGTGCCGCGTTTCAGTGACACGCCGCAGGTGGAGATCGTGCTTCTCGATCGCAAGGATCTGCCCTCCGCCGGTGCGGGCGAAACCGGCCTCGTTGGCCTTGCGCCAGCGGTAGGAAATGCAATCTTTGCAGCCACGGGAGTACGTCTGCGCAGCATGCCTATGACGCCGGACAACAACGTCATCCGGGCTTAGCTCAGTTCATTTCTGGGTGTCCGGGTCTGGTATCCAGGTCTTTCCGTCGTAGCTGACCCAGGTTTGCAATTGCTCGTTCACTAGTTCAAACCGAGTTGTCTGCGGAGCCCGCAAGGCAGCGGCTTGCGTCCCGACCGGCCGGGTAAGAACGTGAATGGCACGTCCTGTCCACTGCGTGTGAATCGGCTGCCAGTGTTTGCCCTCGTCTTCGCTCAGAAATATCGTTCCAGCCGTGTCGAGCGCGATGCTGCGGCTTGCCTCGGAAGCCTGGGAGAGAACCCCAAGCCCGCTGGGCAGAATTATCTTCTGTACTTTGCCAAGCCCGTCGTATTTCAGGTTGGACAATGGGGCCGAGGGTACCTGGGGTGGTGCGGCCAAAGCAGGCTTTGGCGCCGACTCCATCCTCTCCGCCTGTACGGTGACGGCTTGTGACGCCGATCCTGGCGCAGCGTGTGTCATCACCGGCTTGTTCGCCGCATCTGCCGCAATGTCTTGGGACTCCTGTAGGACGTTCTGCTGCGCTAGATTCTGCTGCTGGAGCTGATTTGCGGCTGCGGGGCCGTCGTACGGCGAAGATTTCGCTTTCGCAGACATCGCTCCCTGCACCGACCCGCCCAAAAGGCCTGGAGACGCCCCAATAGGGGTGCCTGAGGCCCCGGCTGCAAGTTCATTTCGTTCGATCGACTTCTTCTCGTCGAGTCGCTTCATTTGATCCTTGTCCGCTCGCGGCAGAGCGTCATCACGCACTGCGGAAGGCCTTACCGGCTGCGCCTTTTGCAACTCTTCGGTCGGATGGATCGCCAACTTGGGACTCGTCGCTGGCGCTTTTGCAGGTTCGGGGCTGTTAAGAGAATCGGTCTGGGACAGCTTTGCAGTCATCTGCGTCCCCGGCGCGGCATGGCGAAAGTGCTGTACAACCGCGACCCCGATGAGTCCCGCAAATGCTGTCGCCGGAATCCACATCCATTTCCAACCGCTGGACCAGGATGCGCGCTGCTTCGCGGGCGCCGAGCTGGTGACGGGCGCTGATTGATCTTTCTGATGCTCCGATGCCGCATGCTGCGCCAGGAACACGACTTCGCGACAGCGGCGACACGTGGCCATGTGCATAAGAATCTGATCGCGCTCGGCCGCAGGCAACAATTGCTCCGCGAATGATGTGAGGCTCTCGGCGTCGGGATGCATTCCGGATTGGGCGGTCGGGTTCATCCTGTCGTCTTCGCCTTATCTGTGAATTGCGGTAACGCAACATTTTCTTGTGCGGTGGTCGGACTTGCCATGACCTGTTCCAAAGTTGCCCGATCTTGGATCGGTTCAGGCTGCGAAGTTTGCAGTAGTTTTCTCAAATCCATTCTCAAATCCAAATCACGGGGATCGGTGCCGAGCGCTTCTTCCGACGCCTTGCGGCTCATCCCGCTCTTTTCAAGATTGCGCAGAAGTTGCTCGCGAATCGCATCGGTGGCACGCTTCAGCCTTCGGCTTATGGTCGCTTCATGCACATGCAGGAGTTGGCCGATCTCGGCCAGCGTTTTGTCGTCAACATAGTAGGCTGCAAGCAGAAATTGCTCCTCCGCTAACTGATCGCGCAAAGTTGCATGAATAGCCTGCCGGAGCGTAGCAATCATCGCGGGTTCGGGGTCGGGCGTGGAATCAGGCGCGGGAGCATCGTGCAACTGGTCATCAAATGCCTGTTCGCGATACGTGCGCCGGTAGTGATCCACAAACCTCTGAGCCAGCGTGGTGCGAAGCCAGCCGAGCAGGTAGCCGCGCCCTCGATAGGAATCAAGCGGGCAGCGGCGCTCACCTTCGCGAGTGTTCAGTCCGTAAAGCTCCGCATAGAATGCATCGGCCAGATCACGTCCCACAGTTTCGCTGCCGCTGATGGCAATGGCAGCGCGTGTAAGCGGCTGACCGTAGACCGCCATGAAATGCTCCCATGCGCGCTCGTTGCCTGAGGCGCAAGCCTTCGCCAGCACAAGGTCTGCCAGTTTGAGGCTGCGGAAAAACGTTGCCTGCTCTTCCTTTTGAGCCGCAACGCCGGAGGCGAGCCCGAAGTTCTGCGCCATCGCGACAAGCAGAAGGATCCGATCAAACTCGTTGCGTTCCAGCCCCCACGCTTGCGCACCGCATTCACCCCATAGCTCATCCAGCAGAGTCGGGTGCACTGCAATGGGAGCAGGCAAAGTCTGCCCGGCATGCAGATCCTCGATGGGCTGGATTGGTGCTGCGTCCACGACACGAAGATACGCTAAATAATCTCTGCAAGAAACCCTCAGGCCCCCGTTCCCAGCCCAGAGCCGGAGCTGATGCTGCCGGCGGAGGGTACGCATGAGCATTCCGGTCAAGTTGACTCTTCTCGGGTCTACGCTTTTGGCTACCGCACTGATTGCAGGTTTTGTATTGCA
>NZ_JBARMD010000298.1:0-9304 GCF_049802275.1 Occallatibacter sp.
CACCCGGCACTTCCTCGAACTGTTGGACGAGTTCAACCGGCTCAACATCGAGTTCGTCAGCTTCCGCGAGCAGATCGACACGGGTGGTCCGCTGGGCCGTGCCATCGTGGTCATCATCGGGGCGATCGCGGAACTCGAACGCTCGCTCATCGTCGAGCGCGTCCGAAGCGGCATGCGGAGGGCGCGCCTGGAGGGCCGGCACATCGGACGTCCTGCGCTCGAACTTGATCGTGATGCGATCTGCAGGGACCGCTGCCGCGGTCAGACCATCGGCCAGATCGCCAGGGAGCACCGCATCAGTCGAACAACTGTGCACAGGGTCCTTCACCTTCAAAACCCTGCCGAAGCCGCCGTTCCGAAAGGGTCCTGAAAACCGTCCTCCTAACCCACACAAAATAATCAGCCGGATCTCATCGATCCGGCTGTTCCATAAGGTGTGGGTTGAGAAACACAGCAGATCCTTCAAGACCTCAATGAATGACCCGGCGATATTGCGCTCATCGAGAACTCGAGGACTGATGAGGAGTCAAGCTTTCCTGTTGTGAAGCGCGTTTTCCGTTTACCGATCCTGGATGTCAGGCGGAGACGGAAATCTATCCGGTCTGAGATATCGGCCGACAAATCGCCGCCATTCATCCAAAGCTATGGATTGGGCTGACCGTTTTGGGTCAGTTGCATTTCCCCGAATTTCTGTGGAAGACTATAGTTAATTCGATGCAACTGCGTTCCCCGTTCGCAAAAGCGATTCTTCTCCTGATTGCCTTGGCCGCTCCGTGCTTGTGGGCCCAGGACGGCTTGTGGGGAGCTTTGTCGAATTCCAAGAATGCCTCGGGGCAGCTTCGGTCCTCCTTCGGATCGAGGCTCATAGCAGCGGACTTCGATCACGACCAGGAGCCGGATGGAGCGTTGCTTCTTGACGCCGGTGTTATCGGCGACCAGAAGATTTACCGGATTGAGCTGCATCTCTCAGCCGGGGAAAACCGTGACCTGGTGTTTGCCGCGAACGATCCTGCGCTCACAATCTCTGCTCAGGATGTGAACCAGGACGGAATACCAGACCTTATTGTCGAGCAGGCCTTCACGCACAAACGCATCCAGGTCTGGCTGAACGATGGACACGGCAAGTTCCGGCAAGTGCGCGTTGAAGATTTCCCGGCAGCGTCGGATGCACCGTGCCGGTGGCGTGTGCCGAAGCCGGTACAAGCCTGTCTGATTCTCGGCTTACCATCCCGATTCGAATCGCATCACGCGGCTCAGCTGCTCGAGATCCTTCGCTTTGATTCCTCTTCTTCGCATTGGAGAGTTCGGCGCGAAGAACGTTCTCTCAACGACATCATCTCGACATCAGATTCCCCCCGCGCTCCGCCTGTATCCCTTCCTCTCTAATTCGCACATCTTCGATTGAAATAAACCGGAAGCGACGGCCTGATCGGTCGGACTACTGCCCGCAATTCCATCTATGAATCGCGTGTTTTGGCGCTCGGGTTTCATTCGATCAGTCCTCTCACAGAATCGATAAGTCGCGGCGCGCTTCGCGCCGGTCCCGAGGAAGAATATGAAGCCAGGTTTGCCCACGCGGATTCCTGCGCGGACCATGGCAATGCTCCTTTTGGCGGTCGGGGTCTGCTCAGCGCAGCAGAGCCTCAACTGGGAGCAGGTCAGGTCCAGGTTTGAAGCCACAAATCCCACGCTGAAAGCCAACGCGTTGACCGTAGAGGAAGCACACGCACAGGAGATCACTGCGTATCTTCGTCCGAACCCACAGCTGACACTATCGACGGATGGGACGCAGATCGTACCTCACGACGGAGTCTGGCAGCCAATCAAAGGCACCGATTTCGTGCCCAACGTCAGCTATCTGCACGAGCGCGAACACAAACGCGAACTGCGCCTCGAAGGCGCCAAAGAAGGGACGCGCATTGCGCAGTCGCAATCCGAAGATGCCAGGCGGGACCTCGAGTTCACGCTTCGCGGCGCATTCGTCAATACGCTGCAGGCAAAAGCGTTGCTTGAGCTTGCGAAAACCGAACTCGAATACTACGACCACATCATCGAAATGAGCCGGGAACGGCTCCGGGCGGGGGATATAGCGCAGATCGATTGCGATCGCATCGAGTTGCAGCGAGCGCAATATGAGTCGGCGTTGCAGTCGGCGATCGTGAATCTACGTACCGCAAAGATTCAGCTCTTGCAGTTGCTGGATGATCGGACGCCGGTGGAGCAGTTCGATGTCTCCGGTCCATTCGACTTCTCTGATTCGCTGAAACCGCTCGATGAATACAGGCAGGCCGCACTGGACACGCGACCGGATCTGCAGGCCGCGATGCAAACGATACAGCAGGCGGAGACGAATCATAAGCTTGCGGTCGCCAACGGATCGACGGATCCGACGTTTGGCGGTTGGTACACCTACAACTCATCGAACAACAATCCGAACGGGATTCAGACGCTGGGCGCGAGTGTCAGCATTCCGTTGCGGATCTTTGATCACAACCAGGGCGAGAAGCAGCGCACACTTCTCGATATCGATCGCAGCCGCCAAGCCGAAGAAGCCGCCCGGGCGCAGGTGTTCAGCGATGTGGACTCGGCGTATGCGCAGGTGCAGAGCAGCGTTGAACTTCTCAAACCCTACAAGGATAAATACACAGCGCAAGCTACCCACGTGCGCGACGCGGTGACCTACGCCTATCAGCACGGCGGAGCGTCGCTGATGGACTTTCTGAATGCGCAGAGCGATTACCGGGTCGTTCAGCAGGCCTACCTGCAGCTGATCGGGTCTTATTTAACTGCCGCTGCTCAGCTCAATCTTGCCGTTGGTCGTGAGGTGATTCAATGATCAAGCAATCTGCAAATCGATTTCATTTCCTTAGAGTCGTCGGATTGTTTGGAGCCATTGCCTTGGCTCTTACGGGTTGCCGGAGAAAGGACGAGGGGAATGGCGATCCACCTCCGGCAAAGGTGATCGAGGTGTCCAACATGAGCCTGATAACGATCCCAGCAAAAGAGGTGTCAAAGTTTCCCGTTGTCAAGGCCGGACAGATGGAGGCGCCTGCCGAACTGAATGCGACCGGAACGGTGTTTCCCGACGTATCGCGTGAGGTTCCAGTCATCTCGCTTGCGAACGGGCGTGTTGTAGACATAAAGACGCGCCTCGACGACAACGTCCGGAAGGGACAGTTGCTTTTCAGCGTGCAGAGCCCTGACGTGACCAATGCGTTTGATGCGTATCTAAAGGCGGTGAACGATGAGCAGATGTCGGACAAGGCTTACATCCGCGCCGAGGATTTGTTCAAGCACGGCGTGATCTCTCAGGGAATGCTCGAACAAGCAGAGGATGCGGAGAAAGACGCCAAGGCTGATCTGGACGCTGCCGATGCGCAACTGAAGTTATTCGGCCTCGACAAGGCACACCCAAGCAGCATCGTCCATATGTACGCGCCGATCTCCGGCGTCATCATTGGCCAGAATGTGACCAATGCCGCGGCGGCGGGCGTGACTCTATCAGGGAGCGCAACGGCATTCACGATTGCCGATCTGAGCGAAGTATGGATTCTCTGCGACGTTTACGAGAACGACATTCCGCAATTGCATCTTGGGCAGGAGGCTCAGATGAGGCTTGATGCATATCCCGGCAGAATCCTCAGAGGACGCATCAGCGACATCGGTCCGGTTCTCGATCCATCGCTCCGCACTGCAAAGGTTCGAATAGAGGTCCCCAATCCAGGGATTCTTAAGCTTGGCATGTTTGTAACAGCGACCTTCTCCAGCTTGAAAAAGAAGACATTCACGGCCGTTCCAGCGGATGCGGTCTTGCATTTGCACGATCGCGATTGGGTTTACGTTCCGGTGGGCGAAGACCAGTTCAAGCGCACGGAGGTTCAGGCCGGCAAGATGCTCGAAGGCGGCCGGCAACAGATCCTTTCCGGAATTGATCCCGGCACTCCGGTTGTGACCAATGCCTTGCTTCTTGAAACAGCGGGGGAACAGTAATGCTTCGCGCACTGGTCGAATTTGCACTCAGAAATCGATGGATGGTGCTCGGCGGGACACTCGTCCTCACGGCGTGGGGAGTCATTTCGTTCCGTAATCTCCCCGTCGAGGCATATCCAGACGTGGCCAACAACTACGTACAGATCATCACGCAATGGCCTGGCAGGAGCGCTGAAGAGATCGAACGCCAGGTCACTGTTCCGGTAGAAATCCAGATGGCCGGCCTTCCACATCTCACCCATCTGCGTTCTACGACTCTCGCCGGCCTGTCGAGCCTGATGCTTATCTTCGACGACGATTCGACGAGCGACATGAATCGCGAGCACGTCTTGGAGCGGCTGGGCCAAGTGAACCTGCCTGCAAACCTGACCCCGCAGATGGGTACGGATTGGAGTCCGGTCGGCCAGATCTTCTGGTACACGCTCGAAAGCAGCAATCCGTCATACGACGTAATGGAAAAGAAATCGCTGGAAGACTGGACGCTTGAGAAATCATTCAAGAGTGTTCCGGGCGTCGTAGATGTGTCCAGTTTCGGAGGGCCAACGAAGGAGTACCAGGTCCGGCTGGACCCGGACAAACTCGTTTCCGGCGGCCTCTCCATCGCCCAGGTGGAACAGCAGATATCCGCGAACAATACAAACGGCGGCGGCAGCTTCATTGAACAGGGCGCACAGCAGGTTAATGTTCAATCGCTCGGACTGTATCGTTCGGTGCAGGACATCGAAAACACTGTCGTCAAGAGCAACAACGGAGCCGCGATCAGGATGCGCGAAATCGCGACCGTCACGCAGGGTCCGAAAATACGCCTGGGACAGATCGGACGCGCTACGCACCGGCCCGACGGAACCATCGTGGATAATCCCGATACCGTTGAAGGAATTGCTCTGCTGCAAAAGGGGCAGGATTCAGATCCCGTCCTCGTGGGCATTCACAAGGAAGTGGAGACGCTGAACAACCGCATTCTGCCGAAGGGTGTCAAAGTTGTCCCGTTTCTCGACCGTTCTGACCTCGTCACGTTCACCGTGGATACCGTGGAGCACAACCTGACGGAAGGGATGATTCTGGTCTCGATCATTCTTTTTCTGTTCCTGGGCAATGTGCGTGGCGCCATTATCGTCGCTCTCACCATTCCTTTCTCCCTGATGTTCGCTTCCATCTTGCTCGATCTCAGCCATATCCCTGCGAACCTGTTGTCTCTCGGCGCACTCGACTTCGGCATGGTTGTCGATGGCAGCGTGGTGATGATCGAAAACATTGTTCGACACCTTGCGCAATCGGACGATCAACGCACTCCCGCGCACAAAATCCGCGATGCAGCGCATGAAGTTCAGAGACCGGTGTTCTTCGCCATCGCGATCATCATCACGGCTTATCTGCCCATCTTTACACTGCAGGCAGTAGAGGGACGGCTCTTCAAGCCAATGGCCTGGACGGTGGCGTTTGCCCTGGCTGGTGCACTGACGTTTTCGATGATCATCGCGCCCGTCTTCGCTAGCCTGCTCTTAGGTAGGGGAGCGAAGGAGTGGCACAACCCACTGATGCTTTGGCTGACCAGCCATTATCGAACCGCGGTTCGGAAAGCCATCGAGCACCGGTACGTGACCGTTGGCTTCGCTGGCGTGCTGTTTCTTTTCTCCCTGTATCTCACCTTCGGTGGGCCGATCGGTTCGGAGTTCCTGCCCCATCTGGATGAAGGATCCATCTGGGTCAGGGGAACGCTACCACCAAGTGAGGGGCCGACGGCGAGCATTGATTTCACCAACAAGGCCCGGATCGCTATGGCATCATTTCCCGAAGTCACACAGGTTGTGAGCCAGACCGGACGTCCCGATGATGGCACAGACACGACGGGTTTCTTCAACACCGAGTACTTCGTCGATCTCAAGCCGAAAAAGCAGTGGCGGCCGGTATTCCACCAGGACAAGGATGCCCTTATCGCCGCGATGAACAGAAAGCTGGAGGAATTTCCTGGAGTGATCTGGAACTTTTCACAGCCCATATCGGACAACATGGAAGAGGCGGTCTCGGGTGTGAAGGGCGAACTCGCAGTCAAACTGTATGGAGACGATCTGCGAACGCTCGAGAGCAAAGCTGAGGAAGTCCAGGCGCGGATGGCTAGCGTACGTGGCGTTGAGGACCTCGGGATCTTCCGCATCATTGGCCAGCCGAATTTGAATTTTCAGGTAGGCAGAGCAGCGGCTGCCCGCTGGGGCATCAATGTCGCAGATATCCAAGACGCAATTCAGACGGCTGTCGGAGCCAATGCTCTTACGCAAGTTCAGCAGGGCGAGGCACGTTACGACGTTACGCTCCGCTATGAGAAACAATGCCGGGACACAAGGGAGGCTATTGAAAATGTTCGCTTGCTCGCGCCTTCCGGAGAGCGCGTGAGCCTGGCGCAACTCACTAAAGTGTCAACCGACGATGGCGCCGAGGAGATCTATCGCGAGGGAGGTCAGCGTTACATTGCGATCAAATACTCGGTGCGAGGGCGAGATCTTGGATCTACGGTGAAAGAGGCAATCGACAAAGTCGATCAGAACGTGAAGCTCCCGGTCGGCTATCACTTGGAGTGGGCCGGCGAGTATGAGAGCCAGAAGCGCGCCGACAAGCGCATGGCGATTGTCATTCCCATCACCGTGCTCGCGATCTTCCTGATCCTCTACGTCATGTTCCGATCTTACAAGTGGACGATGCTTGTTCTGGTCTCGGTGATCATGGCTTCGATCGGTGGACCTTTAGCGCTTTTCCTCACCGGAACCAACTTCTCTGTGTCATCGGCTGTCGGATTCCTTGCGCTCTTCGGCGTATCGGTGCAGACGGGTGTAATCATGCTCGAATACATTAACCAGCTCCGCGCCCGGCGAAGAGCGGCCGGCGAAACTGGCCGTGAGCAGATTGTCGAATCGGCGATCGAAGGGGCCGTTCTTCGGCTTCGGCCGATCATGATGACAATGCTGGTCGCCACGCTCGGGCTACTCCCGGCTGCGATGTCTCATGCCATCGGTTCTGATTCCCAAAGACCATTCGCTATCGTTATCGTCGGCGGTCTCATTGCCAACCTCGTGATCGGCGTCTTCCTTATGCCCGCCATGTACGTATGGATGGCGCGAGAAGATGATGCCTTGCCGGAAACAAATGGGAATCACTAGATGCGATCCTCGGAAACTCTACTGCTGCGGAGACGATTGCTGTGGCCCAATTTTCCGGATTGTGGAAACAGATCACGTTCCATAAGGTGTGGGTTGAGAAACACAGCAGCCTCCAAGGACAGGAGATCCCGTATTCGTGGGAGTGGTGAGTGGTGCCATACAGCTCATGCGATCTCCTGATCTTCCCTTGAGAATTCCAGTTCTATAGGGTGTGCTTCCTGCCGCGCTTGCCGTACGGCCTCTTCGATGCGCCGTATCTCTTCGTCAGACAGCTCAGAGAACAAAGGGCGCTTGGCTTGGGAAAGGTCGCCTCTGTTCTGGAGGATGAGTTTTATCAAGAGCGATGCTCGGCGATTTGGCATGTCGACGATATTCAACGTGGCTCGAAGGGCGGCATCGAAGACGGCGAGGAACCCGATCTCTTCCCGCAGGTCATGTCGGATCGCCTCCTCTACACATCGATACAGGTACTCCGCTTGTTCGGTGGCGTCGAAATAGCGGTAGAGATTCTCAGTTTCGTTATGCACTGTCATTCCATGATCCGAATCGAGATCAAACTGAATGAGTGGGAGGATGGAACCCGAGAACCGTTCGAGCGCCTGGTCGTAGGCCGCTCGATTTCGCAGCATCGCAGCGGAGATCGGAAAGAGAATTCCTGGTGGCGTAAAGCCGCGCTTGGCGAGAACGTGGTGGACAAGGAAGCGATGGATGCGGCCATTGCCGTCATCGAAGGGGTGTATGAAAACAAATCCAAATGATGCCACTGCTGCCGAGACTACAGGGTCCGTTCCGTCTGACGTTTCCAAACGACATACCATTTGCATCCATGAATCCATTAAGGCCGGAACGTCCTCGGGTTTCGGACAAACAAAATGCACGTGTTCGCTATAGTCGGGGAGTGTCTGGGAGACAAAGTTCTGGTCCGTCCGCCAATCGCTCTGCGCGTAACGGGCATCGACGATCTCGTTTTGCAAACTAACAAACTGGCTCTTTTTTGATGGATCGAAATCGGTGGCCTTCATAAGCGAAGTGACAAAGCGTTCGGTTCGATCCTGACTTGGAGCTTCACCCTCGATGGCAAAGGAGGACTTCGTTTCCTTGGTGAACAGATACTGGACGGCCCGGGACAGAATCGCGGGGTCGCAGCCCCGCACGATTGTTTGTGCTTCCTGGGAAAGGCCTCTCGCCATGAAACTCTGCAGTTGCTCGGTCCTTCGAACCAGCGGGGAGTATCTGCCATCGCCAAGGAGGTTGTCATTGATCCGTTGCCTTCGAATGAGTCTTCGAGGACCGGTAAGGTGAATTTTCGGGTCCAAGAGGTCTATATAGCCCGAAGGAATCAAGTCAGGGACGTTGAGACGTCTCTGCGTCAGCAACTCATACAAGTACCAGGCTCTCCGGGCAAAGATGCTGGTGGGCTCAGATTGAATCCACGTCTCGAGTATGTGCAAGTCTATGGCCCTGAAGATAGCGGCATAGACATCCAGAGCGATGGGTTCGTTGCGCAGGGCGAAGCGAAGATCTCCAACTTGCCCTTTCGGAGCGTAGTCTTTTGGATACTGCTCGAGGATCTTCCCGTCAGCGGCAACGGTCCTTCGGGCTCCAGCGACAATTTCGGATTGTGTCGCAGGAGGAGGTACTTGCAGGTTCAGATCCTCAATTAATCTGCAGAGGCCGGTCTTTATCGGGTATTTCGGTGCGGGAACTTCATCGGCCATCCGAAAACCTCATTTATACGTGGCTTAAATCCGAATACTTCATCATCTGCTGGATTCCCTATTTAACCACAGAAACCTCATCGGATGTCCAAATTCATCACTTTCTGGCTATTCTGATCCGGAAACATCATCGAGGCTTCTTCAAGACTTCCGTGAGTGACTTGGCCTGAACTCGCCAGTCGACATCGGCAGGATCGGCATCAACTATCTGGGCTCGAAGGGCAACACCTCCCTGACAGATTTTCCGCGGCTGCCCATCCATCTCCAACGGCCGCCCGTCCCTGATCCTCGACTTCAAACCACTTATCCTGCCTGTCACATCTTGACAATCATGATGAGTGAGATATACCGTCATCTCCCATGGACGATCAGAACACTGACGTGATCCAGGGAACACTCGACATGCTGATACTGAAGACCCTCAGCCTGGAGCCCATGCACGGC
>NZ_JBARMD010000299.1:0-2519 GCF_049802275.1 Occallatibacter sp.
GGCTTTGAAGCCGCTATTGCGGCCATTGAGATGGTGAGCCTGCAGCGCAAGCTCGCAGAAGGCGGGAAAGCTTGACCGCCGGCACTCGACGCAAATCCCGCGAACTCGCAATGCAGATGCTCTTTCAGGCCGACGTCGGCAAGCAGACCCCCGACCAGGTGCGTGCCACCTTCTGGAAATCCGTTGACGCAGTCGAGCCCGAGGTCCGTGGCTTTGCCGAAGATCTGTTCAACTCATCGCTGGCGCACCAGGAGCAGATCGACGAGCTTATCACCGCCAATTCGCGCCATTGGCGGCTGGAACGGATGCCGGCCGTGGATCGCAACCTGCTCCGCATGGCCGTGGGCGAAATGGTCCAGTACAAATCGACGCCCTTTCCGATTGTGATTAATGAGGCACTCGAGATCGCCAGAAGTTACTCCGCTCCGGAATCGATCAACTTTCTCAATGGCATCCTGGATGCGATTGCCCGCGGTCTCTTGCCCAAGTAAGCCCACGGTCGCGCAGTCCCCTGCACCGATCTCAAAGCGCGGGCAGCGAAGGTTAGCAACTGATTCGCATCCAACGGCGTCCAATGCGAAGAGAACCGGAGAGACTAATGCCGCTGCTCTTCGGCGACCCGCTCTTTTGGTGTGTAGGGCGCCAGACGCAAATTCTGCGCATCGTCATATTTGCGGCGTAACATGGAGTTTTGGTACGCTCAGGCTTCTTGATACTGGGCAGAAGGAGAAATACGTTATGAGCGAAGATTCGAGCAATGGTCAGGGAGTGGCGTGGTTTCTGGCTGGGTTGGGTGTGGGCGCACTGATCGGCCTCCTCTATGCTCCGAAAAGCGGTCGCGAAACACGCGAAGATCTCGCGCAAAGCGCACGCGAAGGGTCTGAGTATCTCCGCACTCGCGGACGTCAGGCTGCAGAGCGCGCAGGCCAGATGGTCGACAAGGGCAAGGAGCAGGTCAATCAATACGTCGGGCGCGGACGCGAAGTCGTCGATCGCGGCCGGGCGCAATGGGAAGACTTCGTCGAGCGAGGCAAGAACCTGGTAAACGATCAGACAACCAGGGTGGGCGCGGCCGTAGATGCGGGGCGCGAAGCCTACAAGGCGAATGCGACGCCTTCGACGACTTCTGAGCCCACAGCTTGATTTATAACGAGTGCCTGAGTTGGAATCTCGATTCAGGCACTCCGCAGTTCTCCACCTTTGAGCACGAATGCGAAGATTTGCCGGTTGCGAACATCGGGAATCGGCGCATCGGCTCTGCTACCGGCGTCCTCTTGTGTGGGCGGAGTCGCTGAAAGAGCTTCTGCAGATAGAAAGATCACGTCCGGTGCCAAAATGAATAACGAAACAACCCTGCTGGTGATTTTTGTGGGCCTTACCGCCTTCGCCCTGCTCGCGCAGGCGATCGTGATGCTGGCCGCTTTCCTCATGATTCGCAAGAAGGTCAGTTCTCTGCAGTCGGATGTGCAGGAATTGCGCACCACGGCGATGCCGATCCTGACTAAGTCCCGGGAGACGCTGGAGAAGGTAGCGCCAAAGCTTGAGTCTGTGTCGGCCGATATGGCCGAGATTGCGCAGATGCTGAAAAAGCAGAGCGCCGAGTTCCAGGTTGTGGCGGGCGATATTCTGCAGCGCGTACACCGCCAGACAAGCCGGGTCGACACCATGTTCACCCAGGTTGTAGACGGCGTCGAGCGCGCGAGCAATGTAGTTGCCCATTCCGTGATCAAACCGGCCCGCCAGGTAAACGCTGTGTTGGCCGGCGCAAAAGCCTTCCTGAACGTGCTGACAACAGGGAGGCGAAATGAACGGCCGGCCGACGTCGTAGCTGATCAGGACATGTTCGTCTAGTCGAGAGCCACCTATGAAGATCGAGAAAAAGTTTTTACTGGCCACCCTGGTTGTGGTTTGCGTTTCTGGTCTTGGGGTGCTCGCAACCGCGCAGCAGGCATCTTCGAATTCCCAAAAATCCGCGACACCCAAAACTGCGCTGCTCGTACTTTCCAAGCAGGACCACACGCTTGCGATCGTGGACCCCGCGAACCTGCGCGTCGTCGCTCGCGTTCCTGTGGGTGACGATCCCCACGAGGTTGTCGCTTCCTCCGACGGCCAGACCGCGTACGTCTCCAACTACGGCTTCGGACAGTTTCACACCCTGGCGGTAATTGACCTCATCGGGCAGGAGGCTGAACCGCAGATCGATCTTGGCGCCCTGCGCGGGCCCCACGGGTTGACGTTCGTGCAGGGCAAAGTGTGGTTTACCGCGGAGGCAGCAAAGGCCATCGGCAGCTATGATCCCGGCAGCGGCAAGATCAACTGGATCATGGGCACCGGTCAGAACCGCACCCACATGATCTACGTCTTCCCCGACGCAAAAAAGATCCTCACCACCAACGTGAGTTCCGCAACGGTCACGATCCTCGAGCACACTGAAGGACAGGCCGGCGGCCCTCCGCCCGGTCCACCGCCAGGCTCTGGACCTCAGGGGGCTGGGGCACCAGATTGGCACGGCGCAGGAG
>NZ_JBARMD010000300.1:0-3097 GCF_049802275.1 Occallatibacter sp.
GATTTTACGGTTCTGCTTTTCGCTGCCGCGGCTGTGCTCTTCGTCAGCCTCGTCATTGGCATGATTCCCGTGATCAAGTACTCCGGGGTGCAGATCAATAGCGGTCTGCGTGAAGGCGGCCGTGCGCTGAGCCAGAGTCGCGAACGCCATCGCGCACGCAAGGTGTTGGTAGTCGTACAGGTAGCGCTGGCATTGGTCCTGCTGATTTGCTCCGGCCTCATGATCCGCACCTTCCGCGCCCTGGCAAATGTTTCGCCAGGATTCGCCGATCCGGGAACCTTGCAGAAGTTCCGCATCTACATCCCTGAGTCGAGCGCGCCCGAGAACCAGAAAGTGAATGTGGTTCATATCGAGCAGGCGATTGCCGATAAACTGACCGCGATTCCCAACGTTTCCTCTGTTGCTTTTTCCTCGCACATTCCAATGGACGGAAATGATTCGAACGATGTGCTCTTCGCGCAAGACCGCACATACCGCGATAACGAGATACCGCCGATCCGACGCTTCGTCAACATTTCTCCCGGATTCTTCTCTACGATGGGCACTCCGCTTGTCGCGGGGAGAGACCTGACCTGGGCTGAAACCTACCAGAAACGGCCGGTCGCACTCGTGTCAGAAAACCTGGCCCGCGAATACTGGGGCGAACCCGCCAATGCGCTGGGCAAGCACATTCGTGTCGGCAACACCGACGACTGGCGCGAGATCATCGGCGTAGCAAAGAACGTCTATTACGACGGGGTCAGCCAGAAGGCGCCAACCACCGTGTATTGGCCCGTGTTCCTGGCCAAGTTTGAAGGGCAGCCGGAGGATGTGCGGCGCGGCGTCTCGTTCGTCATTCGCTCGCCACGCGCGGGTTCGTCCGCATTCATGAGCCAGGTGCAACAGGCAGTATGGTCAATCAATGGGGATTTGCCTTTGGCCGACCCCGGCACCGTCGGCGAACTCTACACCAAGTCGATGGCGCGCACATCGTTCACGCTCATCATGCTTTGCGTCGCCGGCGGCATGGCATTGCTCCTCGGCATCGTCGGCATCTATGGAGTGATCTCCTACGCGGTCTCCCAGCGCACGCGAGAAATCGGCATCCGCATGGCGCTCGGCGCGAAACGTGAGGCCCTCACCAGCATGTTCGTGCGCCAGGGACTTGTGCTGACCGCAATCGGCATCGTCTTCGGTGTCGGCGCAGCCTTCGCCACCATGCGCTTCATGGCTTCGATCCTCTTCAAGGTCAGCCCCATGGATCCATTGACGTATTCACTGGCAACAGTCGCAGTGATCGGGATCGCCTGGCTGGCCTGCTACCTGCCCTCCCGCCGTGCAGCCCAGGTCAACCCCGTCAACGCCCTGCGGGCGGAGTAGCTTCGGTCAACTCAAATCCGGGTGCCCCATCCATGCGCAGTTTTACCGCGCATGGGTGGGAAAGCACAAACCTCCAGTCGTTCCGTCATCGTGAGCAAAGCGAAGGACCTGCTTCTGCTTTTCTCATGCGCTCCCACACAGATTGACTGTCCCCCCGGGTGCCCCATCCATGCGCAGTTTCATCGCGCATGGGTGGGAAAGCAGGAACCTCCGCTCGCCCCGTCGTCCTGAGCAAAGCGAAGGACCTGCTCTTGTTCTTCTCATGCGCTCCCACACAGATTGACCGTCCCGCATTGCGCAATAATCGCCCGTACTGTGACCTTCCGCACACCTCATTTTCCGCGGCCGGGTAAGAATGAAATCGTCAGGCCGAAGGTTTGAATTCCTGTTCCGGCCATGGAGAATGAACATCATGAGCGATCTCGCCCCCCTTGCCGAAGCGGTTGTAATCGATCCCCTGGTTGGCCATCCGGCCGACTATCACGTCTTTCACAAATTCCTGGATCGCTGTAAATCCCTGCCGGCCATCACCACCGCAGTTTGCTGGCCGCTATCTGACGTCGCGCTCAGAGGCGCCACCGAAGCCGCAGAGGAAGGTCTCATCAAGCCCACGCTGATCGGCGACGAAGCCGAAATGCGTGCCCTCGCCGCAAAAATCGGCGTCGACATTTCGCAGTACCCCATTCTCGATGCCGACAACGAAGTCAAGGCCGCCGAGCTCAGCGTCAGCATGTGCCGCAGCGGCAATGCGCAGGCCATGATGAAGGGCAGCCTCCACACCGACGAGCTCATGAAGGTTGCCATGGCGCGCGATACCGGCCTGCGCACTTCCCGCCGCATCACCCACGTATTCGTGATGGATACGCCTGCCTACGCGCGCACCCTGCTCATCTCCGACGCCGCCATCAACATCAAGCCTGAGTTCGAAGACAAGATTCACATCGTGCAGAACGCCATCGATCTCGCCCACGCGCTTGGCATCCCCGAGCCCAAGGTTGCACTGCTCTCTGCCGTTGAGACTGTGAACCCCAAGATTCCTTCGACGATGGAAGCGGCCGCGCTGTGCAAGATGGCCGACCGCGGCCAGATTACCGGCGGCATTCTCGATGGACCGCTGGCATTCGATACGGCCGTCAGCGCCCACGCCGCGGAAATCAAGCACCTCAACTCCCCGGTTACAGGCCAGGCTGACATTCTCATCGTTCCCGATCTCGAAAGCGGCAACATGCTCGCCAAGCAGCTCGAGTACCTCGGCGGCGCGCAGCTAGCCGGAATCGTGCTCGGCGCTCGCGTTCCCGTCATCCTAACCAGTCGCGCCGACTCTGCTGAGACGCGCCTCACCAGTTGCGCGGTAGCCTGCCTGCTCCACTACGCAACGCATCCCGTCGAGATCGCATAGCTTTTCAACCACTCCTAAAGCAGGAAGGGCGCCAATTCCAAACGGAACCGGCGCCCTTTTTGCGTTCCATCAAACTGGCAACGCATATGGGTCCTTCAACTCCGATTGCCGATGATACAACCCGCAAACCGAAAATCAGCCCAACCTTCACAGCACTGAGCTTTCGGTGGGTGACTTGGCGATTTTGCATTATTCCAGAAGTGCTCCGGGACCCTAGGGCGTTTGATCGGCATAGGGGCGGCAGTCACCTGCCGACCCCTGCCACACCACCGTGCGTACGGGTCCGTACACGGCGGTTCGAGAAGTTAGGCTAGTAGTTCTCGAACAGTGAAGGTAGTC
>NZ_JBARMD010000301.1:0-5337 GCF_049802275.1 Occallatibacter sp.
TCCGTCGAATACGCCATGGCCGCCGCGGATCGCTATGCCGAACAGTCGCGCCAGGCACTTGCTTCCTTTCCTGACTCGGATTTCAAGCGCGCGTTGCTTTGGGTTCCCGACTTTGTTGTAGCGCGCGACAAATAAATCCCCAAGCTAAACTATTGCTTGATTCCCCAGGGGTGAGCCTTGCCCAAAAAAGCAAGCGAAATCTGGAAGCAAGTCGACCGCTACTTCGCCGATGCCCTGATCGCTCCCAGCGATGGATTCGACGATGCACTCGACGCCAATCGCACAGCCAATCTCCCCGCGATCGACGTCACTCCCCTCCAAGGCAAATTCCTCGAAATCCTGGTCCGCGCCACCGGCTCCAAGCGCATTCTTGAAATCGGCACACTCGGCGGATACAGTACGCTTTGGCTTGCCCGCGCAATTCCGAATAATGGCCTCGTCGTCACCCTCGAACTCGAACCACGCCACGCCGAAATCGCGCAAAAGAATCTGGAAGTTGCCGGGCTCGCTGACCGTGTAGAACTGCGCATTGGCCCAGCCGCGCAAACCCTTGCGACCCTCGTCCGCGAACCCGCCGCCCCCTTCGACTTCATCTTCATCGACGCCGACAAAGCGTCGTACCCCGAGTATCTGCAATGGTCCCTGAAGCTCTCGCGTCCCGGCACGCTCATCGTTGCCGACAACGTAGTGCGCGACGGCAAGGTAATCGATTCGGAAAATCCAGATCCGAATATCCAGGGCGTTCGCCGTCTTACGGAGATGCTCTCGGCTGAACCGCGCTTGAGTGCGACCGCCCTGCAGACCGTTGCCGGCAAGGGTTACGACGGACTCATCATCGCTGTCGTTCTCCACTGATGCACTTCTGGCCATCACCAGAAATCGCGAATCGCGATCAGCTTCCTCGCTGTGCGAAAACGAACAGTCCGCATTTATTCGCGATCAAGCGCTCCAGTCGCGTGTATCCTCAGCACGTCCGCAAAATTCGCCGGATCCCGCACCGCGATTTTCGATCCGGCTCGAAAAGGAAGTTCGCAACAATGATGACCTCTGCTTCATCACGCCTTCGTCAGAGAGTTCTGTTTGCCTCGTGTTCCTTCGCGTCCATCGTCTTTATTCTCGCCACCTGCGCTGGTCACTTGAAGACCGTTAACGCAGCCCAGGCCGCTGCCCCGCCCGCTCAGGCCGCGCCCACCTCGCCGCACGACATCGCCGATACATGGCAAGGCACGCTCCACGCCGGCCAGGATCTGCGCACCGTCGTCAAAATCACGAAGGATGATAAAGGCGCTTACAAGGGAGTCTTCTACAGCCTCGATCAGGGCGCTCAGCCCATCAATCTCGATTCCGTCACCCTGACAGGGCAGGACGTGAAACTGGTTCTCAAACTCTTCAACCTCACCTACGAAGGAAAGCTGAGCGCCGATGGAAAAACCATCGACGGTGCTTCCAGCCAGGGCGGCAACCCGCTTCCCCTTGTCCTCACTCGCGCGACGCCAGAGACCGCCTGGGAGATCCCCAAGCCGCAACCTCCTCCAACACCCATGGCCGCCGATGCCGATCCCAGCTTTGAAGTGGCCACCATCAAGCCCAACAACTCGGGCGCAACCAGCATGCAGGGCCTCGTCATTCGCGGCCGTAAATTCATGACGCGGGCTTCATCGCTGGGCGACTTGATCTCCTTCGCCTACGAAGTGCAAGCCAAGCAGATCGTGAACGCGCCAGATTGGCTCGAGAAAGACCGCTACGACATCGAAGCCGTTCCCGAGCAGGAAGGCGTTCCGAACCCCGAACAAATCAGGATCATGATCCGCAAGCTCCTCGCCGACCGCTTCGGTCTCAAGTTCCACCACGACCAGCGCGACATGTCTGCCTACGTGCTCACCGTCGGCAAAGACGGCAGCAAACTGAAGCCAACACAGATTCAAGGCAACCTGCCCGGTATCGGCATTCGACCCGGCACCGGCGGCATCACGCTAAACATGATCAACGCAACCATCAATGACTTCACCGGCTTCCTGCAGATCCTTGTGCTCGACCGGCCAGTTGTCGACAAGACCGGAATCAAGGGCCGCTACGATTACCAATGCACGTTTACCCCCGATGATTCGCAGTTTGGCGGGCATCCGCCACCCATGCCCGCCCACGGCAGCAATAACGGTTCAACCGACACGGCCGCCGCTGCCGCTCCCAGCCTCTATGACGCGCTGCAGCAGGAACTTGGGCTAAAGCTCTCGGCTGAGAAGACGGCCGTCGACGTAATCGCGATCGATCAGGTGCAGAAACCCACCGCGAACTAGTGGTCTTAGGCATTTGTGCGGGGAAATTGCGCTTCGTCACAATTCCGTTGACCCAAAACAAACACCTGTGGTACCCCTTACTACATCTGTAGGAGATCGATGCTGTGCCACAGCCAACATTGTCGAAGCTAGAGTTCAAAATCATGGAGACACTCTGGGCAAGAAACGAGTGCTCCATCCGCGACATACAAGAGTCCTTTCCGGCAAAGAAGAGGCCCGCCTACACGACCATCCAGACGACTGTCTATCGGATGGAAGTCAAAGGCGTGGTGCATCGCCTGAAAAAAATCGGAAACTTCCACGTCTTCACGCCTGCAGTATCGCGGGAATCGGCACAGCGCCGCCTCATGGACGATTTACTGAGCCTCTTTGGCGGACGTGCTCAGCCAGTAATGACGCACCTGATTGAATCAGGCAAGTTGTCGCTGGAAGATGTGAAAGATGCAGAGCGGCTGTTACGCAATCTCGGCAAGGAGAGGGAATCATGACGTCTGAACTCTTTACGCCCGCATGGACTCCGACCTTGACCGATGCGCTGATCAACCATCTCTGGCAATCGACAGCAGTGGTGTTCGTCGCCTGGCTGCTGACGCTTTCACTACGACCAAACCGGGCCCGCGTGCGGTACGCAATCTGGATGATCGCTTCGATCAAGTTCCTGTTTCCATTTGCGCTCCTCACGAGCCTGGGTGCGCACTGGGCCACGCACAACTCCGCCCCTCAAATCAGCCCGTCGCTCTATGTCATGGTCGAAGAGATTAGCCAGCCATTCCGCCAGGGCCGAATTTCCAACCCCTCCGCCGCAATGCTCACTTCGCCCAGCCACCCAACTCACATCGCGTCCACAATTCTCGCCGCTTTGTGGATCTGTGGATTCCTGGCGATGCTTGTCACTTGGGTTGTGCGATGGCGCCGCGCCGCTGCAATGGCGCGAAACGCCAGGGCCGTTGCCGATGGCCGGGAATTCCAAGCTCTTCGTCTGGCAGAAAAAAACGCAAAAATCAAGAAGCCGATTCCGCTGGTCTTTTCACCAAGCGAATTTGAGCCCGGGATATTCGGAGTCGTGCGTCCAGTTCTGCTTTGGCCCATCGGTCTCTCAGACCGGCTCAACGATGCCCAGGTCGAAGCAATCATGTTTCATGAGGTTGAGCACGTCCGCCGCCGCGATAATCTCAGCGCCGCTATTCACGCCTTTGTCGAAGCACTCTTCTGGTTTCACCCCTTGGTGCGATGGATGAGCGCAAAGCTGAATGAGGAACGCGAGCGCGCATGCGACGAAAGCGTACTCAATCGCAACACGCAGCCGGAAACCTACGCCGACAGCATCCTCAAGGTTTGCGCATTTTGCCTGGAACCACCCACCCCCTGCATCTCTGGCGTTTCAGGCGCCGATCTGAAAGAGCGCATCCTGCGCATCATGGCCCAACGATCCGGAAGCGCTCTAAACCTTTGGAGAAAACTCGTCCTGGCGTCTGCAGCCATACTCGCACTGGCAACGCCCATTGGAATCGGAGTGGTGCACGGACAGGTCGCTGCCACAACAAACAACACCCCGCCAACTCCGGCCGCGACCGCGAACGTTCCGAAGTACGACGTGGCCAGCATCAAGCCATACAAAGCAGACGACGGTCGAGTCAGGATCATGCTCACACCTGACGGCGTGTCTCTTCAGGGCGTGCCGATGCGACTACTGCTGCCTCAGGCATTTGGCGTTGAAGAAGACCGCATTCTGGGTGAACCTGCGTGGGTCAGGTCGAACCGCTATAACATCGAAGCCAAGGTCGAGCCGGACAACGCTCCAAGGCTCAAGGACCTTAAAGTTGAGCAGCGCAACGCAATGATGTTGCAGCTCCTCGTGGATCGGTTCAACCTGAAGTATCACTACGAGAAGCGGGAGCTGCCAATGTATGCCTTGGTAGTAGCCAAAGACGGATTGAAGATGAAGCAAACCAAGCCGGATCAGGATGATCCTGGCGCGAATACACCGCGGCCAGGAGATGCCCCAGGACCGGGCGATGGCCGCCCGCCACAGGGCAGACGCATGATGACGATGAACCCAGGCCACCTTGAGTCCACTGGTACGTCAATCGATATGCTGACGCATGTGCTCTCACGCCAACTGGGCCGCACGGTAGTCGACAAGACAGGACTGACGGGTGAATACGATTTCACATTGGATTACACGCCGGATAACATGCCGATGCCTCCCCATGGTGCCGCAGAAGGTGGGGCAAAGCCAGAGCAACCCGATCAGGGAGGGCCATCACTCTTTACCGCGGTCGAAGAGCAGCTTGGATTGAAGCTTGAGGCAACAAAGGGCATGGTCGACGTGATCGTGATCGACCACATTGATCTGCCTACAGAAAATTGAGCGGGAACATTGGCGGACCTCTGAACGTCTAATTCATCAGGGATCCGCCGAAGTTTTTAGAAGTTTCCGTCGTAGTGATTTCAATCCAGAGTGAGCGCATGATTGTGTGGCGCTGGTTAGCAAGGTGTTTCGTCGTCGTGCTGCTTTGCCTCTGCACGGCGTCCTCTGCGCGCGCCTCTCAGTACTACGGCCAGATCACCTTCGGCGGCTTGCCCGTCCCCGGCGCAACCATCACCGCCACCCAAGGCTCGAAGACATTCAGCGTCACATCCGACGAAGGCGGCGTTTTCCGCTTCGACGATCTTCCCGACGGAGAATGGAAGATCCAAGTCACAATGCTGTGCTTCCAGCCAATCGACGCCGATGTCGTCATCGCGCCGAAAATGGCCGCCGCAAAATATGAGTTGAAGCTGCTTCCCGCGGATCAATTGAAAGCGCTGGCCACCGCACCTCCGCCACAGCCCACAGCACCGAAGCCCGCCTTGCAGGCCGCAACCGAAAAGAAGCATGAAGCCGGAACGACACCGGCGGATATGCCGAAGCCGCCCGACGATGCGAATCAGCAAAGCTCCGACGGATTCCTTGTCAACGGCAGCGTCAACAACGCCGCTACTTCTCAGTTCTCGTTGAATCAGGCCTTCGGCAATCGCCGCTACAACAGCAAGAGTC
>NZ_JBARMD010000302.1:0-1919 GCF_049802275.1 Occallatibacter sp.
AGTTCGACGAAATCTACCAGCCTAAGGCGTGGTCCCGCGACAAAGTCAATGTGTTGCTCAGTCTCGATCCCAGCCGACTCGATTACAGCAATAACCCGCGCGTCCATCGCACCGATCACGACTTCGCGGTTGCATGGAGCAAAATGTACGGCAAGGGCCGCGTCTTCTATTCAACGCTGGGACATACCGAAGAGGCCTGGCAGGATCCCGATATTCGCAAGATGTACTTCGAAGCGATCCGCTGGGCACTGGGAATGACCGACGGCAGCACCGAATCGCATCCAAGGCCTGCAGCCAGCGCCACGCCCTAGCAGTTATGCGATGGATTTAGTGGTTTGCGATCAGCATCATCGGGTCCGGCGTAACGCGGCAGACGCTGGACCCGCCAATCCTCCAGATCCGGCCGTCACCGTACGAAACCTCAAGCAACTCGATCGAACTCACTGAGGTGAATCCCGGCACATAGAGATCGCTTGAAACCCCACCGCCTCGGTTCGAGGTGAACGTGATCCTCATCGTCTTTGCCGCATCACCCTGTGCATTTGCTCCTTTGGTGGTCTCCAGCATGTGATTCTTGCCGGTTAGCCCGTACACTTTCACGGTCGCCGCGATGATCGGTTCAGGATGAGAATCGCCCAGCGTGAGAAGAATCCGTTGGCCGAACGGCTGAATGGCTTGTTCCTGCTGCCCTTGCCGCACTTTGATCGTATGGTCCCAGACGCCCTGGCTCGCGGCCATGTCCACCGGGCAATCGTTGCCCACGGTACTTCCGTGGAGAACCAGAACGGGCGCCTCGGTTTTAGCCGGGTTCTGTGCGGCTAACGTCAATGAACTGAAGAGGAGAAGGAAAGACACGTAAGAATGTTTCACGGCAAACTCCCTGCGTACACCAACAAAATACCCCCGTCGACCTCTGCGTGCAATCCCGGGCAGCAAAACCTGCCAGGCGCCATCGCCGGGCACAACCCGGTCATTGTGTTAACGTTTGAGTACGGCGTCCCTGAGCTGGTTGAAACGGCACGAATTCGGGGGCAGCGTTACGAGCCCTGGAGAATGTCAAACCAGCCGGAATTCATGTCATCGGCCATGCCCCCAAGCCCAACTCCTGCTCAAGGAACCGTTATGAGTTCTGCGCCGGAATCGAATGGCGGGCAGGAACCAGCGGTCAACCACCCCCCACAGCGCATTCCCCACTGGCTGGTGCGCACGGAGCTCTATCTGCGCGTCCTCTTGCGGATGTATATCGGGCTGGCCATCTGTTATGCTCCGTGGTCGCAACTCTTCTGGGATCAGAACCCGCTCTTTGTGCAGTACCCGACGCTTTCAATTTATGCGGCAAACGGCGCGGTGCGCGGCGTCATCTCAGGACTGGGATTGCTGAATATCTGGATTGCGGTGCAAGACGCCATCCGGCATCGAAATGAGTAAGGCATGAGCGCGGATCAACAGGGAACGAACGACAGAAAACAGGGGACAGGGAACGGGGAGCAGGCGTCTGCCGGAAGTGGTTTAACCGTCATTGCTTCGAGCAGCCAGGGCGAGTCATCGGTCCCCGCCGCGACACTGCCACCAAATGGCGCGCCGCCGGCGCTTGCTGCCGCACCGCTGGCTTATGAGAATCCGGCCTTTCTCAACGGCCCTGACGGCCGATTGATGCGCATCGTCGCCGAATACATGGAGCCGCTGGCCCGTCTCCGCCACGAACGTATCCAGGACACGGTTGTGTTCTTTGGCTCGGCCCGATTTCGCGGGCGCGAAGAAGCTGACCACGCCCTCGAACTCCTCGACAATACCGGTTCGCGCCACGCGGCGCCCAGCGAGGAGCAACCGGCAACCGTGCCCGATATCGCTGCCGGCAAAGCCACCGACCTGCAACGCAAGCGCGCCGTGGCCGCTGTCGCCATGGCACGCTACTACGA
>NZ_JBARMD010000303.1:0-1520 GCF_049802275.1 Occallatibacter sp.
GTAGTATTCCTTGCCGCGGTACTGGAACTTGTAGGCGTAGTACGAGCTTCCGGAGCGTTTGAATACTTTCATCAGCCTGCCGCGCGTCGGGTGTTGCTTGTCACAAATTGACGGATGGTTTCCGGGCGAATCATGACTCGTGTGCCCACTTTCACGTAGTCGATCCTACGACCCTGAATCCAGTCACGCAAGGTCTTAACCGAAATGCCCAGCAAATGAGCAGCTCTGCTCACGTCGAGCAAGGGTTCGATGGGATCGGATGCAAAGACTGGGGGCTTCGCTTCGTGCAATGTGCACCTCGACTATGACCTCGCACTTGACAATATCGCAGTGTACACATAGAGTCAATAGGTAACGTTACGTTTTTATCTATTGTAGCCACCCAAGAGAGGACTACATGGCAGAGAACGCCGCGACATCGCAGCAGCCAGTGATCTCCATTCGCATCTCCGATGCCCTGCGCTTAAGACTTGAGACCTTAAGGAAAATCATATCCCTCAAGAGCGGCCAGAATGTCTCGACATCGGAGGCGGCAAAGCAGCTTCTGGAGTCTGCCCGAGACGACCGTCTTGAGTTGGTAAACCTGCTCAGTGAGCCGACGGATTCCCTGCTGAGAATTCGTGGGAAGACGGACTCAGGACTCCCGCTTTCGCAGGCGGAGTGGACAGTGGTAGCCCATTACTGTGCGGCGGGAGCAGAGTCATTTATGAATACCGCACAAGGCCAGATTTCCTACGAGTCCCTGGCTGAAATCCTGGAGGCATTTCTCGCCGCTTACGCCATCGCACGGAGACCGAAGAAGTCCCCACTGGATTCCCTATACTTGCGGACTCTTCCTGGGGACAAACAGGTCGATGCCAAAGAGATTGAGGACATTGGAAGCGATGATGTTCGCCGGGTGGTGACGCGCACCATTCAGATGCTGAGGAACCCGGCTCAAAAGCGACGAAAACCGCTACTTGCGGTTCGCAATCTCTACACACTTCTCGATGAGGAAAAGTTCTCAAATATCGAGAAGCTGAACGAGGCGCTTTGGCCGCACTGGTCGGCCCTGTGGCGGGTGTGCGCGCGCGGCCACTATTCGCTTCACCGAAAACCCCTGCGAGAGAAGGTGCCTTCGGAGACAGACGACGAGGATTTTGAGCTTGCGGTTCAGCCGGCATTGCCCTCGTTGGAAGAAGGCGAATACCGCCTCGATCTGGTGCGGGAAGAGGGGAATGAATTCTCCCCTCGTTTGCAGTTTCCCGGAACCCTTACCCCGCGGTATCCGGTGGTTGGATACCCGAGGATTGCGGAGTTCCGAAGGCTGCTGGAGGAGCTCGATTTGGAGCGGGACCTTTGCCAATGGCAAGGCTACTACTTCTACGCGCACACGGCGATCGTGGAAAACGAGCAGAGGGGCGTGTTTTTCTTTGCGCGGGAGAACGGAATCGCATTCCGATTCCCGATGGAGCACTGGCAATCGATTCGGAATCTGTTTCGCCGCGCCTGGCAAGCCCCCGAAGTGATCCATACATGGG
>NZ_JBARMD010000304.1:0-5277 GCF_049802275.1 Occallatibacter sp.
CTGTAGAGCAGAATGCCTGCCGGTTTCTCTTCGGTTGCGGTCTCGTCGGAACTTACCGGGCGATAGAAGAGCTGGTTGTTTTCGAGATAGACCTCGAGGAATGCCGGGCGCTGCTGAATCTGTCCAGCAATGAGGGCCTCCGACAGAGGATCTTCAACATAGCGCTGCAGGGCACGGCGCAACGGACGCGCACCGTAGCTGCGATCGCTGAGGGTCTTGTCGAGAATCCACTTCTTGGCTTCCTCTCGGACGGAGATGGTAATCGCCTTCTGCGCCAGGTTTGCGTTCAAGCTCTGCACCAGCAGCTCGACGATCTGGATCAGATCCGCATCGGACAAGGACATGAACAGAATGACCTCGTCTAGTCTGTTCAAAAACTCCGGATTGAAGGTCTTCTTGACCTCCTGCTTTACCAGTTCCTCGACCTTGTCGTTGACGAGGTCTTCGCGGTCGCTCTGGAAGCCGAGGCCCTGCTTCTTCTGCAGGTGGCGTGCGCCGATGTTCGACGTCATGATGAGGATGGTGTTCTTGAAGTCGACCGTGTTGCCGAGTCCATCGGTCAACTGGCCGTCTTCAAACACCTGCAGCAGGATGTTAAACACATCCGGATGCGCCTTTTCGATTTCGTCGAGCAGGACGACGGAGTAGGGAGACCGCTTGACACGTTCGGTCAACTGGCCGCCTTCTTCGTAGCCCACGTATCCCGGGGGCGAACCGATCAGCTTCGACACCGAGTGCTTCTCCATGAACTCCGACATATCGAAGCGGATGAGCGCCTTGTCTGATCCGAAGAGGAAGTTAGCCAGCGTACGCGCGACTTCCGTTTTGCCGACGCCGGTGGGCCCGAGGAACAGGAAGCTTCCGATTGGCCGCGCAGGCGACTTCAATCCAGCCCTGGACCGCCGAATAGCGCGGGCCAGTGCGGAGATGGCCTTCTCCTGCGAGATGATGCGCTTGTGGAGCTCTTCTTCCACGCGCAGCAGCTTCTGCGTCTCTTCTTCCTTGATGCTGGTTACGGGAACGCCCGTCCAGCGGCTGACCACGTCTTCGATATCTTCGCGGCCCACGATGCCGGCAGCGGAGTCGTCGAGGTGGTACTTGTCGCGAAGGGCGCGCAGGTTTTCGCGTTCTTTGCGTTCTTCGTCGGAGTAGAAGCGAGCCTTCTCAAACTCATGGTTCGCGATGGCCGAATCCATACGGTGGACGATGAACTTGATGCGCTTCTGGACCTCAGTAATCTCCTCAGGCAGCGAAGTCTGGCGCAGCTTTACACGTGCGCCTGCCTCGTCGATAAGATCAATGGCCTTGTCGGGCAGGAAGCGATCGGGGATGTACCGATTGGAATGCGACACCGCGAACTCGATGGCGGCATCGGTGTAGCTGACCGCGTGGAATTTTTCGTAGCGATCCTTGATGCCGTTGATGATCTTGATGGCATCGGCTTCGTTTGGGGGCGGAACCTTGACGGCCTGGAAGCGGCGCTCGAGCGAACGGTCCTTCTCGATCGACTTGCGATACTCGGCCGGCGTGGTTGCGCCAATGCACTGAATTTCGCCGCGCGAGAGAGCGGGCTTGAGGATGTTGGCTGCGTCGAGCGAACCTTCGGCCGAGCCAGCGCCGACCAGCGTGTGCAGCTCGTCGATGAAGATGATGGAGTTCTGATTCTCCATCAGCTCTTTCATGATTGTCTTGAGGCGTTCTTCAAACTGGCCGCGATACTTGGTGCCAGCCACGATGAGCGAAAGGTCCAAAGCAAGCACGCGCTTGTCGGCGAGGAAGCTTGGCACTTCGCCGTCAGCAATGCGTTGCGCCAGGCCTTCGACAATGGCCGTCTTGCCTACGCCCGGTTCGCCAATCAGGACAGGGTTATTTTTCGTGCGGCGGCACAGGATCTGGATCACGCGCTCCAACTCGCCGTCGCGTCCCACCAGGGGATCAAGCTGCCCGTCCATGGCGGCCTGGGTAAGATCGCGGCTGAACTCAGCCAGCAGGCTTGACTCGCGCTGCCGTGCTTGCGCGGGCGCTTTCTCCTGGGTTACGCGGGCCAGCTCGTCGCGAATCTGCGCCAGCTTCAGGCCGCGCTCCTGCAGGATCTCCGACGCGAAGCACTTCTCTTCGCGCAGCAGGCCCAACAGCAGATGCTCGGTACCGATGTGCTTATGTCCCAGGCGCTCGGCTTCTTCCGCTGCATACGCCAGAACGCGCTTGCACTCGTTCGAGAGGGGAAGATCGACGCTGGTCGAAACCTTCTCACGAATGGTGGTGTGCGCTTCTATCTGTTTGCGGATCGACTCCACCGAGGCGTGCGAACGCAAAAAGCGATTGGTTAACGCCTTGTCCTCGCGCAGAAGGCCCAGCAATAAGTGCTCGGTCTCGATATAGGGCGAACCAAACTGGCTGGCCTCATAACGCGCGAAGAAGATCACGCGTCGTGCCTTCTCCGTATAGCGTTCGAACATACTGATCTCCTCTTGCAGCAGGCTTTCGGTAGAAGTGGCCGTCCGATTTATCGATACCCCAACGACAAAAACCTGTCGCTGTGGACCCCGCCATCGGCTTCAGCCCTGCTTGCCGCGCCCCTCTTCTAACTAACGCTGCCGGAGGCCCCGGAAAATCTCTAAACTGCCCCGAACAGCTCTATTGGATGGACCGGAACCCTCTTAGCTTGTCCCAGCCGCTCCGGAGTTCCTCTTCCGCAGCCCCCACCCACCGCCGTGAGTCGAGAGAGCAATTCCAGACCCACTTATACAATCAGACTCAAAAACCACCCGGAAAGGTGCTTTTACTCCTCCCCGCCGGGGTGAATTCCCGCTATGCTGGAACTCCCGGAGGAGCAATCCCCATAGCATGAAGGCGCCCGCCCTCCAGGCGCAGAGTCCGCGTACACCGCGCGGCCAGATCCAGGTTATGGGTCACCAGAATTGAGGTGAGCCCGTGGGTTACGTGCAATCGTTCTAAAAGATCAAAAATGCGCCCGGCAGTCGTCTCATCGAGATCGCCGGTAGGTTCGTCGGCCAGCAAAAGACCCGGATTCCCAACCAAAGCCCGAGCCAGCGCCACACGCTGTTGCTCTCCACCTGAGAGCTCTCCCGGCCGGTGCTCGCTGCGGTCCTGCAGGTCGACCTCCTTAAGCCAATTAGATGCATCATCTAGCGCCTGTCGACGATTAATTCCGCGGGCCATCAGCGGCATCGCCACGTTTTCCAGCGCCGAAAACTCCGGTAAAAGATAGTGAAACTGCCACACGTAACCAATCTCGCGGTTGCGAAAGGCTGCCGCCTCCCGAGCGTTGAGAGTTGCGACGTTGGTTGATGCGCAGTGTACAGTGCCCGCTGTCGGCGCATCAAGAGCACCCAGAATGTGCAAAAGTGTGCTTTTTCCTGTCCCGGATTGGCCGACGATGGCCATCAGTTCGCCAGGGACAACGGTTAACTCAAGTTCCCTGAAGAGCGTGAGTGCTCCGCGGGCCGTCTGGTATGTCTTTTCGAGCTTGCTAACCTGGATCAGCGGGACCGCGGCAAGGGAAGAATTCTCCCGCACTCGCAAGTTCGACTCCCGCATGAAGCGAGAAGCCGGGCTGGCAACCGCTGGAGAAGATAACATCATTAGCTTCCTTCTATCTTATCGCGAAGAGCGAGCGCAAAGTCGTTGCCAAATGAAATGTGGGTTCGCAAGGAAGTAACCATGTTGCAGTGAGGCGAAACAAAGTTTGGATCGAGCAAGAATATCGCCCGTGACATCACAGTTCATTCGATGACTCGGCCGTCGCAAGCGCCGGCGCTACACGCTGAATCGGCGCAGCCAGCCGCATCAACCCCACATATATTGCCCCCGCAGTGAAGAAGCCGACGAACCAGGCATAGTCATAAAGGAAATGCAGTGGCCTGAAAGCAACGCCGACCAGTGCAACGGCGACTCCGACCACAAGCGCCATAATCGCGCGCGGGTTGATTCCCTTGCTGTAGTGGTACGCGCCTTCAGAGTGGTAGAGCGAATTCACGTCGAGTTCGGTTTTGCGAATGAGGAAGTAGTCGCAGACCATGATGCCAGCGACTGGCCCTAGCAGCCCGGAGTAGCCGACGAGCCAGCCGAAGATGTACGCATCGGGCGTAGCCAGTAGCTTCCAGGGACACATCGCCAGCCCCAGAAACCCCGTGATGAGCCCGCCGGTTCGGAAGCTAATGAGCCGCGGATAGAGATTCGAGAAATCGTTCGATGGTGAAACAACGTTGGCCCCGATATTCACGTTCAGCGTTGCAATCAGAATCGCGATCAGTGCAATAAATGCAACCACCGGCTGATGAAATGCCCCTATCAGCTCAATGGGATTCCAGATAGCCCTGCCGAACAGAACTGCGGACGCCGACGTAACGGAGATGCCAACGAAGGTGTAGAGCGTCATCGCCACCGGCAGCCCGAATGCCTGTCCATAGGCCTGTGCATGCTGCGACTTCGAGTAGCGCGTGAAGTCGGGAATGTTGAGGGCGAGCGTGGCCCAGTAGCCGACCATCGCAGTGAGTGACGGGAAGAATACGGCGAGGAATTCGCTGGTCGAGTGGAACCGGCTTGGCGTGGAGAGCATCTCGCCGAAACTGCCCGCCTTGATCCGTACCCAGATGAGCAGCGCCGCGGCCATGATGAACATGAACGGCGCGCCGAAGGCCTGCAGATGGCGGATGGATTCAACACCGCGCCAGACGATGATCATGTTGAGCAGCCAGAAGACGAGAAAGCAGACCCACTTGGCGAAGACGGAGGCGGCGGTCGCGGGCCAGATGACGGCGAGCATTGCATGGATAGCAGTGCCGCCGATCCACGATTGAATGCCGAACCACCCGCAGGCAACGACAGCACGCAGCATCGCCGGCAGGTTTGCGCCGCGCACTCCGAAGGGCGCGCGGATAAACACCGGAAACGGAATTCCATAGCGCGTACCCGCGTGGGCGTTGAGCAGCATGGGAATGAGCACGATCAGGTTGCCGAGCAGCACCGTGCCGACTGCCTGTTTCCAGTCCATGCCCTTGGCGATCAGCGACGAGGCAAGCTGATACGTCGTGATCTCCATCGACATGGAAAACCACAGCGCGATGTAACTGTAAGTGGTCCACGTGCGCTGCTCCGGCGTAGTCGGCGCCAGGTCGCGATTCGATAAAGTGGGGTCGATGGAACTCAAACGGCCTCCGGTTTAGATCGGTATACACGAACGCCAGTGAGAACGCGATAAGGAACGTGCTTTATGGGTGGCAACTCTGTCAAGCGAACCCGCAGAAAGGGAAC